>JAPUIC010000116.1 GCA_027297425.1 Nitrososphaerota archaeon
ATGGTCAAAGGAAAGATCGGAACTCCAGTTTCAGTTTACGTATGTGAGAACTTTGTATGCAAGCGGCCTGTAACCAAGTTGAAAGAGTTGACTGCTCTGTTAGACAATTAGACTAAGCGGTGTTCTGGAGCCTGCATTAACTAAGCTAACATTGAACGTATTGCAAGATCGAGTTTTCCCAGCCAAATCTATGGTTATATTTCGCGAGCAGGGACTAATGCCGCTAAATCGGAGTTTACCCCGAACAAAGCCACAGATATCTTTTTAACAGAAAGTTTTGCACGCCCTGCAAGATGGCTTCTCAAAAACAGGTTGCTGCTATTATAGTCGGCGTATTAGTGATTGCAATATCCCTTGTTGTAGTAATTGCGCTCTTACCATCTGGGGGACCAAGCACTCAAGCTCCTCAACAATCAACCCCGGAACAACCAGAAGCTCCTCAACCATCAACTCCGGAACAACCAGAAGCTCCTCAACCATCAACTATTCGAATTAACTTGAACCTTGGCGAAGTGGAATTGTCGGGTCCATATGGCTTTGCTCTGGACGATGGCAAGATCAATTCCCCAGGACCGCAGATTGTAGTAAAGGTCGGAGACGTTATCATAATTACTGCCACGAATATTGGTCAGCTTCCGCATAGCTTTGCTATTGCTGCTGAGGCTAAGGAAGGTGCCGACCCACTATTCAACTCCCAGATTGGTTCTGGAAGCTCCCCGGTGGTTGCGGGTGAAACAGGAACTGTTACGTTCACGGTGGGCCAGGCTGGTACATACTCATACATCTGTCAGGTACCAGGACACGCTACTATCTTCGAAATGTTTGGCACGTTCCTGGTAGAAGAGTAGCATTCCAAAACTCTTAGAACGCAAGAATTTTCCTAAAAGATTATAACTTCTCATGAGTAGTCAGGCTCGTTGCTTCATCAGCTCAAAGCCTCCCCTCAAACTGTTCATTGGGGTTACTACGATTGGCGTCTGAAACCCGTTCTTAGGGTCCAATCCGGAGATACAATCGAGATCGAAAGTGTTTCTGGAGATCCAGCAATCCTAGAACGGCACGGTCTCGATCCCAACGATATTCCTGATAATCTAAGGCGGATTAACTCGGAGATAAAACGTGAACTCGGTCCGCACATCCTAACCGGCCCTATCTATGTCGAGGACGCTCATCCCGGAGATGTATTAGAGATTAGATTCATCGATATAGCACCGTCGACTAATTTTGGATACAACTCCTTTATGCCCGGGAGGGGTTCGATTCCTCAGGATTTTCCATATGCTCGACATCGGATAATACGATTCGACTCTGTTTCTGGAACTGCCGAATTGCAGAAGGGTCTGTCCATCCCTCTAAGGCCATTTTTTGGATCAGTGGGAGTCGCCCCTCCCGATTGGTACTCCAGAATGAGCAGCATTCCTCCGGGATTTCATGGTGGTAACATGGACAATAAGGAACTCGTCGCTGGGACTAGGGTTTTCCTACCTGTTCACGTCGAGGGTGCTCTTCTTTCTGCTGGTGACGGGCATGGAGCTCAAGGTGATGGTGAGGTAAATACAACCGCGATAGAAACTTCGCTTAAAGGCACCATTGAGGTTCTGGTCAGAAGAGACCTCCCGCCTATCTGGCCCTTGGGAGATACACCGACTCATGTCATTAGTATGGGCTTCGATGAGGATCTGGATGAGGCTGCTCGAATGGCTCTAAGAAATATGATCGATTATTTGGTCCGATTTAGAGGTCTTCATAAGGACGTTGCATATTCTCTCTGCAGCTTAGCCCTAGATCTACGCGTTACTCAAATAGTAAATATTGCCAAAGGGGTTCATGGTATGATGTCCAAGGAGGTCATCAAGAACCTACCCGAAAAGTTGGTTCTCTAACTCAGGCTACCAGGTCTTAATGGGTGGCGATTTAATTTCTATATAGACCGTGTCCTCTAGGGCTTCGGTAGAATGAAGAACACCCTCAGGATGCCTAAAGGCAGATCCGACGCCAGCAAGATATTCCTTGCCATCGACAATCATTTTGAGTTCTCCTTTAACTATATACCCAACGGACTCGTGATTATGCTTGTGAGTAGGCACTTTAGTGCCCTTTGGGGCAGTAATTTCAAGCAGCATTTCATTATCACCAACTACCATCGGCCTAATCATTAGATCCCCGTAAACCGATGCATCCTCAACCTTTTTCGCTTTTACACTTTCGATTAACGTATTTCGTACTACTGCACTCAACTTATCTCTAGGCCGAATATCAATAATCGATAATTAAGGTTATCGAAGATAGTTTAGTATTAGTTCTTCTTACTATAATTCATCTGAACCACTACTTCCTCTGAAAAGAATTCCATCTGTGCGGTTCCTTGCTCTCGAATCCCTGCTCCTGATGCTTTGAGCCCTCCGAATGGAGCTTGGACTTCACCTCCGAGCGTTGGGGAATTAATATGGATCATCCCAACATCGAGGTCCTCGATCGCATTCATTATCTCGAAGAAGTCAGATGTGAAGATAGACGCCTTAAAACCAAATGGAACATCATTACTTATCTTTACAGCATCTTCAAGGGATTCTGCAGATATACACGAAAGAACAGGCCCGAATATCTCATCTTGAGCTATCTTCATCTGCGGTTTGACTTCATCGAAAAATGTAGGCTTGATATAGTAACCCTTCTGGTGCTCTAATCCATCTGCTCTTCCTCCTTTGATCAGTGTTGCACCTTCCTTCTTCCCCAACTCGATATAATTTAGAATCTTCTCAAATTGAGCCCTGTGTGATATAGGGCCGAGATCACTCCTAGGATTGAACGGATCCCCTACCTTTAGAGAATCAATTCTACCGAGTAATGCATCGAGAAACTTCTCACGGGAGCCTCGCTCCATAATGACCCTGCTAGTGGCAGTACATCTTTGACCGGCGGAGCCAAACGCCCCCTTCACGATTGAATCGACCACTAGAGCGGAGTCTGCGTCCGGACGTACGATGACAGCGTTCTTACCACCCATCTCACACTGAACTTTCTTAAATTGCCGAGAACTCTCCGTATAGACCTGCCTCCCTATATCAGATGACCCTGTGAATGATATTCCATTGATATCTGGATGTTTAACGATGGCCTCGCCAATAATGCTTCCTGGGCCAGTTACAAGGTTTAGCACCCCTTTAGGCAGCCCAACTTCCTCAAAGAGCTCAGTGAGTCTTATGGCGGTTAAAGGAGTGATGGTTGCCGGCTTCAAAACTATCGTATTGCCACAAACTAGGGCTGGAGCAATCTTCCAAACACAAGTTGCGATGGGGAAATTCCAGGGGGTTATTATCCCAATAACCCCGATAGGTTTTCTGATAGTATAAATGATATTTTTTCGATGTTCTGATGGAATTGTTTCCCCCTTCAACCTTCGCCCATCACCGGACGCGAACTCAAGAGCGTCTATTGCCCTTTTTACTTCCTCAGAGGAATCCCTTGTAACCTTACCTGATTCTAGAGTAATTGTATCTGAAAATTTTGCATTCCTCTGCTTAAGCAGGAAGTATACATCGAATATGTACTGTGCCCGGAGAGGTGGTGGAACTTTCTTCCAACTCGAAAGAGCGGTCTTTGCCGATGATACCGCTTCGTTCACATCGGCAGCATCCGACTTCTGGAAATGACCGACCACTGACTCAAAATCCGAAGGATTGAGAGTCTGATATGTATTGCTCGAGAGGGCGGTCTTCCAAACTCCATTGACGAAGTTTTGATAAACTTCCGACGAGGACTGCACACCAAAAGTCCCTTTAGCTATATCATTAAACCATTATCCTAAAATATCGTCAAATAACGTAATTTTAGGATGTATGACTATAATTCAAAGTATCCAGGAACTAGGTATAATCCGCAGCGATCTTAGAAATATCGTCTAGGCCATTATAACTCTCAAATAGGCCCTTAAGACGAGCTGCCGTCGAATTTATCGAATTATCTGATATAACTCTATGAATACCCTCATCTATAGTCTTTACACTCGATTTTGATGGATCGACTAGCAATCCGGCACCGAGCGATTCAACCTTTCGTGAATTCATGATTTGTTCACTATGTTTTGGTATCGGGAGCATAAGCATAGCCTTGCCATATTTCGTTGATTGTAGAATGGATGAATGACCGCCTCTGATTACAGCTAGGTCCGAAAGACTGAAAAGTTCCTCTCTGAAAGGACACCATTCAAAGTGCCATCCCCCTTTGATCTTCTTAGGGATTTGCCTGCCATTACTTTCCCCCTCAGATATGATAAAATTAAAATGATTAGCATTCCTAAAAGAAACCTCCCTCAACTGCTTCAAAAGAGTAACCCTGGTAGCCCTGGGACCACTTATTTGTGCGAAGATTGTCTTTTTACCATCTTCAAGCTTGAGGTGCTTCCTTACCCACCGAACCCTATCTGGTTCCGGGCCTCCCTTCAACATTAGAGGTCCTACATATTTCACCTTCTTTGATGCCGATCTAACACCTTTGATATGAAATTCTGATATAGTATGTGGGGGGTGAAAATCAGGTATTAACAGAAGTTTGCTCTGCGCCCAAATATAGCCGAAGAATTCTGCCCAAATATCTTCAAAAAACGCAAAAAGGCGGCTCAGGTGCCTATAGATTATAGAGAGTCGTAGCTGGTTCAAAATCGTTACACAGGGTACATCTTTAACTGAAGATGCTATAACCGCTGATAACTTCGAGTCCGCGAGTACTAAAGACGGTCCAATTCTGTCCATATTCTTGGCCTCAATTCTAACCTGAGAAATGAATGTCTCAAATAACTCAGGAAACGCTTTCAGGGTCTTTGTCGTGGAAAAATCGCCACGCTCTCCCCATTTTACATCTAGGTTTGGAACCTCAGAACAATTATGACCCCTGCTTCTCAGGAAGTCGAGCCCCTCACGGGATGACGAAAAAACCGTAGGAATGTTCAAACTGTTTAATCTTTCAGATACAAGATGCATTCTGGTTGCATGACCTAGACCAGATCCCAAAACAGGAATATAAATCGGCTGTACCACGATCTCTCATCTTATTCTGAGTATACCCGCGAAGAGAACTTGTACATTTTAACTTCAGGTGAAAGCCATTTGTCGGGTGGTGCTCCTGCCTTCATGCATAGGTTACATAGAAATTCCTCCGAGTCCCATCCTTGTTCTTCAGCGACTTGAGGTAAGAGCAGACCAGATCCTCCACCCCATTCGAGAATCAATCCGTCCCTACCTA
>JAPUIC010000117.1 GCA_027297425.1 Nitrososphaerota archaeon
GATGGGCGTCCCCGAGAAGATCAAGGGCATAGAAGAAGAGATGGCCAAGACAAAGGTTAACAAAGCTACTAACCACCATCTTGGTCTTCTCAGAGCAAAGTTAGCGAGGCTCAGACAAGAACAGGATGACAACAGAGGTAGGGGGAAGGCCTCATCCCAGGGTTACGACGTAAAGAAGAGCGGTGATGGTACAGTTGCCATCATAGGCCTTCCAAACGTTGGCAAGTCTACATTATTGAACAGGTTGACGAATGCCAAGTCCAAGGTTGGAGGCTACAAGTTTACCACTTTGACGGTAGTTCCCGGAGTTCTCGAACATAAGGGAGCTAACATACAGATATTAGATCTTCCAGGTATCATCGAGAAGGCCGCAGCCGGTATGGGTCTAGGTAAGCGGATCTTATCAGTAGCACGATCTGCAGACTTGGTTCTCCTCATTATCGATATCTATAAGCCTGAAGTTTACCCCCTTTTGCTCAAGGAGCTTAGAGGTATGGGGATAAGGCCGGATGAGGACCCGCCCAATGTAATCATCGAAAAGGCAACGACCGGAGGCGTTGCTATCACCTCTATGGTTAAGTTGACAAAGATAGATGAAAAACTGATCAGGCAGATCCTCAACGTCTACAAGGTTCCAAATGCAAGAGTCATGATAAGGCAAGACATCTCTTCTGATCAATTGGTCGATGTCCTCTTAGGAAACCGCAGGTACGTACGCACGGTTACCGTCTTGAACAAGGTCGACCTCATCGATTCTAAGACTATCAAAAAAATTACTTCCCAGACAAAGAGGAAGATCATACCGATCTCTGCAGACTCCAACAGGAACGTCAACGAGCTGAAGGACTATATCTTCAGGGAACTAGACTTTATCAGAATTTTTCTGAGGCCTAGGGGTAAGGAGACTGACTTTGATGAGCCTTTGATCATTAAGAATGGCGCACTGATTGGAGATGTCTGCGATAAGCTGCATAGGGATATGAAGTCACAGTTTCGGTACGCCCAAATTTGGGGAGAGAGCGCTAAATTTGGAGGTCAGAAGGTAGGATCTACACATACTCTGAGGGATAAGGACGTTCTAACCTTGATTACCCGCTGAGTCATGCAGATAGATTAGCTAACCATCATCTTCTTCATCTCGAATCCGTCGGTTCCACTAGGATAGTAGTTCACTAACCTGCTTGTCTTGCTAAAACCAAGTTTATCGAAGAGATTCAATGCAGCTGTATTATTTACTCGGGTCTGCAGGACGACTTCCTTGCAGTTCAACATCTCTAATCCTTTCTCGAGTGACCTCATAAGCTCAAACCCGACACCCTTCTTTCTAAATTTGGGCTTGACGTTTATAGTGACAACCGTACAGCTTCTACTGCTCATCTGGTAGACGCCAATCACAAATCCGACTATCCTATTCTTTACGATGGCCTTGATAGGGATCGAGCTATTGTTGGATAGTAACCGCCGGTATTCCAGCAAGCTGAACGATTCATTGCCGAAACATTCTATCTCTATTGCATAGATTTCATCAAGATCTTGAGGTTCTATAGAATTGAAAGAGGGTACAACCACTATCTAGTCGTTAGTCCTTAACATATTTTACATCTTTGGCAGGCTCTTCAACATGCAACTTGATAACGACAGTATCAGCAAATTTACTGAACAACCGCTGTCTATGTTCTTGAAAGAGCAGATATCCTAGGATTACATCTATCGGTAGCAGGAACGCCTTGCCGAAGCTCTGGATGGCAGACTTTGTTAGGTCGATGGGCTCACCTGACTTTGTAACGACCATCAGTTTGAGTACGGTTTTACCGAGGGAGCGGCCGCGTGTTGATTCCATATACGTCCAGTATCCGAAGAAGGCCAAACTTAGAAATAAGAACGGGCCACCGCCAATCCCAAGAATAGGTGTAGCAATTACTAGCACAACGAAACCGATGATGATAAAATCGATCAACCAGGCGAGAAATCGATCTGACCAGCTGGCAAGAACTAGTTCCTTGGCGACTTCTTCCTTCTTTGGCATAAGTGAGTCCTACAAACTGCATTCATATTTAATCCAAGCGCTACACATCCTTTCTATCATGTAGCTTATAGACCGCCGATAAATCTCCCGGGAGTCATGATCCCTCTTGGATCGAAGCTCTCCTTAATGGCCTTCATAAGACGAAATTCCGGAAGGGTGGGTCCCCAAACATCAAGCGTTTCTTTAATCTCTACAGGAGCCGAATAGACAGTTAGGTTTCCGTTAAGTTCGAGGGCAGAGAGTCTCAACCCTTCCACAATGCTTGCAAAATCTATTCCAGAATGATCTTTTGCGAGAATGAATACATGGATGCTTCCAAGTGACGGAAGCGCACTAACCGCCAACTCAATGTCCCTCCGCGACCTAAGAGTTGATAGTTTTCCGATAATTTGAAGGGTCTTACTCTGAGGAACCGATATTTTGAGGTGAACCGATTTATCGAGTAGTGGAACCCCTTCAATCTCCGTTATTGAGTTCCAGAATCTTTTGGATGCATCTTCATCCAACTTATCAGTATGACGAGATCCATTACTGGCAGAGATTTCTGAAATCCTAGACGACCACTTCTCTAGTACGCTAGAATAACCGTCAATTCGGATAGCCAATGTCCAAGATGTTGTATTTGATGCTGCGTAACTATCAGTAATCAATCCAAATGCTCCATCGTCCAGGAGCGCGATGGAAGAAATGGGTAAGCCAGCATCTCTAACAGCCCTACTAACACCCAACGCATTGTCCAGGGAATCGATTTGGGTCAGTAAAGTGGACTCACTTTCTGGCATCGGGTATGTCCTAAAAGTTAGTTCGGAGATTATGCCCAAAGTCCCAAAGGAACCGATGAAGAGCTTCTTTACATCATATCCTGCCACATTCTTGACGACTTTAGCTCCTGATCGGATGTATGTACCGGATGCTGTTACTGCCTTCATCTCTATTATCAGGTCTCTCGGGGATCCATATCTCATCATCATCGGACCGGTCGAGTTTGTTGCTGCTATTCCGCCCAGGGTAGCCTTAAGCGATTGATGAGGATCTAGTGGAATGAATTGTCCCTTTCTTGAAAGAATCTCTTGAGCCGCTGTAAGAGTCATCCCAGACTCTGCAGTGAATGTGAGGTTTTCATGCTGATGTTCGATTAATCTATTCAGATTCTTCGTTACTAGAACAATCCCCAAGGCTTCGGGTATTGCCCCTATATCGAGTTTGGTTCCGTTCCCTCTAGGGATGACAGTCGTGGAAAGGTTCTTGGCGTGAGCTAAGACCTCTTCTATTTCGTCTTTGTCCTTCGGCTCTGCCAGATACGCTGGATTGACCCCATCAATGGAGTACTGCCCTTGTTCTTCTCTTGATAATGTCCTAAAGATAACCTGAGAGGGTTGAGGGACTGGAGTATCTACCATGAGCCCTTCTGCACTTTTCCAGACGCACCTGATGCACACGCTCCTGAAGATGGAAAGATCTTACCCGGATTACAGAGATTTTTGGGATTGAATATGGATCGGATCTTTAACATCGCATCAAGATCTTCCGAAGAGTAAAGATGCGACATCATGGTCTTCTTTTCAATCCCGATCCCATGCTCTCCCGATATCGATCCGCCTGAAGCGATACACTCCAAGAGTATCTCCTCTCCGGCCTTGATCACCTTTTCTACTTCTCCTGGAACTTTTTCATCATAGAGGATCAGGGGATGTAGGTTACCGTCGCCAGCATGAAAGACGTTTGCAATTCTTAGAGAGTAAGATTTGCCTATCTCCTGTATCTTTTTCATGAGGTCTGGTAACTTGTTTCTAGGTACTACCCCGTCCTGGACGTAGTAGCTCGGACTAATCGTCTCCATTGCTTCAAATGCGCCTTTTCTTCCCTTCCACCACCTCTTTCGTTCTACAGCAGAAGATGCTTCTTTAACATCTATAGCACCATTCTCCTTGCAGACGCGCATTATGATAGGAGAAAGTATCTCCAATTCTTTGGCTTGGCCGTCAACTTCAATTATGAGAATAGAGCCGACATCTCTTGGATATCCAGCTGCGAATTTGGATGACTCTATCGCATGGATTGCGAGAGGATCCATCATCTCCAATGCTGCCGGAATCAATCCCCCTGATATTACGGCGGAAACCGCATTTGATGCCTCTTCCACCGTACCAAAAACTGCCAGATAGGTCCTGATATGCTTGGGCTTCCTTACAATCCTCGCCAGAACCTTAGTGACTATACCTAGAGTTCCCTCAGAACCTAGGATAAGGCCTAGCAGATCATATCCTTGATTATAGAGATTATGCCCTCCAAGTATCATTAC
>JAPUIC010000118.1 GCA_027297425.1 Nitrososphaerota archaeon
GCCATCTACACTTTTCTCTGTCAATGGTTATGGTTTTGCCACCGATTCGTGCATCGAATTTCGGACTTATTGTCAAGGATTATCACGCTCTAAACATCAATCATTCATAAAAATGTTCTTTTTGACCGTTTAAGCCCTCAATCTAAGAAGACATATACATTATACCGGGCTTTATGACATATTATCATAACATGTTCAGGATAGATGATGAGAAGTTTGGGAAATTTACGAGAATAAAACTCGTCAATGCAAACTCGAAGGAGCATGTGTCTGTGATTCCGGACTTCGGAGCAAATGTCAACGAAATTGTCTTGAGTAAGAAGGAGGTAAACTACTCAATCCTAGATGGAGCTAAAAATTATTCCGAGTTGATCAAGAACGAGTGGTACAAGGGAGCAAAACTGATCCCGTTCCCCAACCGAATACTCGACGGGAGGTATACGTTCAATCGAAAGTCGTTCAAGTTACCCATAAATTTCCAGAGTCAAAAGCATGCCATCCATGGTCTCCTCTATAATCAGAAGTTTACTGTGAAAGATAGAACGGTCTCAAAGAAGTCCTCGTCAATCTTGTTGGAAAATCTCTACTTGGGAAGAACTGACGGATATCCGTTCAAGTTCAAAGTTCACATCAAGTATACGTTAAGTGGCGGTGGTTTCGAATGCAATACCGTCATAAAGAATGAACATTCTGCGAAGATTCCAATCGGAGATGGCTGGCATCCTTACTTCAGGCTTAAAGGAAGCCTTGCTGACATGCTTCTGAGGATTCCCTCGACCCGGCAGATCGAAGTAGATAGTAGAAATATTCCAACCGGAGAAATAAGGCCATTCGAAAAATTTTCTTCACTATCGAAGATCGCGGATGAAGAGATCGATTCTGGATTTCAGTTAAGAAAAAGAAATGGGCTTGCCGAAACAGAGATTGTCGATCAGGAACATGACCTAAAATTAACAGTATGGCAAGAAACGGGGGAGATGAAGTATAATTACGTTCAGGTATTTATCCCTCCTTCCAGAAAGTCGATTGCAATAGAACCGATGACGTGTAACATTGATGCATTCAATAACGGAGAGGGGCTGATCATTCTGAAACCAAAGAGTACTTTCAATGCCACTTACGGAGTACGGCTCGAATAATTTCTTTCATCTTTCCATATACCATTCTCAATCGAAATAATAATTATGGGGTAAAGAAGAGGCGTTCCAGAGATGGTTGTTCATTGGCCTGAATACCTAGCAGAGCTGCTGGGAGTCGCAATCCTTGTCTTTTTTGGAACCTCTGCGATAATCATAAACTTCGGCAGTTTTTCATTAGTTTCGGGAACTATCCCCAGACTATTCCTAACAGGACTCATGTTTTCAACAACCGGTGCATTAGTAGCGGTAAGTCCTCTAGGCAAACTTAGTGGTGCTCACATAAACCCAGCAGTATCTCTTTCATTTTGGCTATTGAAGATGATGCATCATAAAGATCTAGTGGGATTCCTGATATTCCAGTTTGCCGGTGCTGCAATAGGCTCATCGCTCGCTAGACTTGTATGGGGTGAAGAGTTTTTTTTGATCAACGGTGGCGTAACTCTGGTAGGTTCTGGATTATCTGTCTTAGAAGCATTCGCTGCTGAGACTTTCATGACGTTCGTTCTTGTTATTTCGATATTGATAATGTTGAGCCACGGACGGACTGCTAAATTTACTCCGTTGATCGTCATCTTAGTTGTAACGTTTGCAGTAGTTTTTGGGGCACAGGTTTCTGGCACCAGCCTTAATCCCGCAAGAAGCTTCGGACCCGCCCTTGCTACCAACTTATGGACAAATCAATGGATCTATTTTGTCGCACCCATAACGGGAGCAATCCTTGCTTCGATAGCATACCATGCCAAAGTATTTGGAAAGATGAAACTAAAGACTGCGAAGTTATTCCATCATGACTCATACAGGTGCATATACAGCGAGTGCAGACTATCCCATGATGAAGAAGAGAGTTGGCGTAAGTAACATTATGCATAAAGCTCGAGTAGAAAGGTCAAAATAACCTCACAGATTAGTGGGTTATGAAATAAAATGGGTGGTGATATTCTGCTCCGTACTGGCCAGATTGCAGATGCTGAGCCGTGTGCGAAAATCTGCTTTGAGGCCTTTGAGGAGGTAGCCAAGGAGCATAATTTCCCAACCGATATGCCTACCAGAGAGATTACCTCAAAAATATTTACCTTTATGATATCGCAGCCCGGATATTATTCTGTAATAGCAGAGAAGGATGGTAAGATCATAGGAAGTAATTTTCTTGACGGACGAGATACAACTGCGGGTATTGGCCCACTATCTGTCGAGCCCAACGAGCAGAATAAAGGGGTTGGGCGATTGCTGATGCAGGATGCTGTAGATCATGCTTTAGAGAAGAACTTCCAAGGAATAAGACTGGTAACTGCAACCTTTCACAATCGCGCTGTTGGATTATATTCTAAGATAGGTTTCATTGTTCGAGAGCAACTTTCTGCGGTCCATGGATCCCCGATAGAGAGAGACATTCCTGAGTGTCACGTCCGCCGAGCTGTGTTTGCGGATCTTGAAGAATGTAATAAGGTCTGTTTACGTGTTCACGGATACGATCGGGGAAGTGAGCTTAGGGACTCTATTAGCCGAGGTAAAGCAGTAGTAGTTGGACGAGAGGGCAGGATATCTGGTTATTCTACCGGAGTAAGTTATGCCGGTCACTCTGCTGCTGTGACGAATCAAGATTTGAAAGCTCTGATAAGTGCGGCGCCCTCGTTTGGAATAGGATTTCTTCTCCCCATGCGTAATAACGAGGTACTGCACTGGTGTCTAGATAATGGATTGCGGCTAGTTAGACCAATGACCCTCATGAGCATGGGGCCGTACACTGAGCCGAAGGGACCATTTCTGCCGTCGATTCTTTACTAATTACTTTCTTCTAGCTGAGGAGATGTAGGCTAGGCCACCCCCGGCCTCATGAATATTACTCTCTAGGATGGAATCATGAATGAAGTTGACCTCGAAATTTGGAGCCAGTACTTCTTCGATCTCTTCTTTGGAAACCCTTCTGGGTCCGCCCCAATCCGTGGGTTCTTTTTCGCTAAAACAGAGCATGAAGTATCCTCCCTCGGGACGCAGAACCTTAGCGATCTGGTCGATGTACGCAAGCCTTCTCTTATCGTCAAATATGTGGAACAGGCCTGAGTCGATGACAGAATCAAATTCATCAGGATGGAACCGTAAGTGGAGAGCATCGCCGACAGAAAAATCGATTTCTAGTCCCAACCCTTTGGCCTTCTGCTTGGCTTTTTCGATCGCCGACGGTACTAGATCGATTCCAACTACCGAGAAACCATTCTGCGCCAGGAAGATCGCGTTTTCTCCAGTACCGCATCCAATGTCGAGGACCTTACCTAGTACCAGTTCATTACTACTGAATAACTCTACAAATGCGCTCTGAGGGTGTCCGACCTCCCATGGAGGTGTCTTATTGTATTCCTCCTCCCAAAAATTCGTAGCCAAATTCTAAAACCTCTATCTACGTCCCATATCCCAATATGCATCAAAGTTAAGTAGTTAATCGAGATAACTTCGATCGTTGAAGCGTAAGATACTGGTGCCACATGACGGTCATACTATGTCCGACCACGCACTAGCTACTGCATTGGAGATTGCAAGGGGAATGAATATGGACATTATTCTAGTAAGGGTGATACCCGAAGTAACGGGTCTGATAACGAATATCGTCCTG
>JAPUIC010000119.1 GCA_027297425.1 Nitrososphaerota archaeon
AAGGAGGGTCAAAATGTTTTTGCGGCTCTCAGCGCTAGAATAAAAATAGGAGAGAACAATGGGGGACCTCTATCGACGGATCGGTATACTGAGACAATCCTGATAAGAGGGGGGGCTATAGCTATCAAGATCGGCCTTGAACAACGGGATGCCGCTATAAAGGAGGGAGCGACAGGTGCTACTTCCTTAATCTTCAAGTCAGGAAAGTTTGTAATTCCTGGGGGTAGTCGTGATTGCGAGAAGGATTTTCCCGACGTGTTATGGCTAAAGTTAAGGACTGGTCTCAAGCCAATAGACGGCGATCTAATAGTCATATGCAGTGGTAGTAGTAGACAGATTGCTTCTAAAGGAGCATTTTCTATAGCTTGGACCGCCATCCGCAAGATTTTATGAGTTAATGTAGGTTAGATGGATAGATTGTCTAAATTCAGAGGTGTAGCTGTTGGAGGTTCCTTCGATCCTTTCCATAAAGGTCATCGAGAACTTTTGGCCAAAGCCTTCAATATAGGCGAGAAAGTTTTCGTCGGAATAGTTTCGGACAATTTTTCCAAGAGGTTAGGGAAGGATCTCGAAGATACCTATGACGGAAGAGTTCGAAACATTAAGGCTTTCATTGATGAAAATTTTCCGGAAAGTAAATATCATATCGGTGCGCTTGATGATTACGTCGGTCCAATAGTTATCACAGATAGTGTTGATGCCATTGTGGTCACGGAAGAGACTGAAGGAAATATAGAAACTGTCGGGAGGCTTAGGGCGGCAAAAAGACTGAGGCCCCTTTCGATAATACGGATTCCATACGTGCTTGACGACAGAGGCCAAAGGATATCTTCTAGCCGGATAAAACGTCTTGAGATTGACGAAGGCGGGTCAGTTATCGAAAATCAGCAATGAATTGTGGTTTCCATTGATCTTATCAACTTCTGTCTCAACGTCCCCTCCACCCAAGTATTGTGATGGTATTGTCTGAAAAGGAACAGAAATTCAAAGTCACACCTTGGGAGGTCCAAGGAGATGTAGATTACGACCTGCTAGTCAAACAGTTTGGTACCGAGCTAATTAAGCCGGAACTATTGAAGCGTCTAGAGAAACATACCGGACCACTACACTACTTTCTGAGAAGAAAGATCTTTTTCTCTCATAGGGATTTGGGATGGATTCTTAACAAATACGAGGGCGGTGAGAAATTCTTCCTCTACACAGGCAGAGGACCTTCTGGTAGCACGCATCTAGGTCACCTTCTACCCTGGTTATTTACAAAGTATCTTCAAGACAAGTTTGATGTGGAACTGTACTTTCAAATGACAGATGATGAAAAGTTCCTCTACAACGAGGAGTTATCGATTGCAGATACCATCCGTTTTTCTAAAGAAAACATATTAGACGTAATTGCGTGTGGTTTTGACAAGAAGAAGACATTCATCTTCTCGGATATCGAATATGCTAAGACACTATACAGAATAGCTCTAGAAATCTCCAAACACGTTACTTTTTCTATTGTGAAGGGGACCTTTGGATTCAATAATAGTACAAACACGGGATTGATCTTTTTCCCTTCGATTCAAGCAGTACCTTCATTCCTCCCCTCCGTTCTAAAGGGCAAAAACATTCCATGTTTAATCCCTGCATCCATAGACCAGGATCCCTATTGGAGGGGTATCGCGAGGTATGTCGCTCCTAAGCTAGGATTTTACAAGCCCGCCCAGATTCACTGCAAATTCGTTCCAGGGCTCGGACGCGGAGGAAAGATGAGTTCGAGCGAACCCGAAACGGCAATTTTAACGAACGATGCTCCAGAGCTTGCAGAAAAGAAGATAATGAACTCTTTCACTGGTGGAAGGGCTACCATTAAGGAACAACGCGAGAAAGGGGGAACGCCTGAAATTTGTCCAGTATATCATTATTACCTGTACTTATTTGCGCCAGAAGATAAAGAGCTTAATGAAATCTATCAAGATTGCACATCAGGTAAATTGATGTGTGGAGATTGCAAGGGGAAGTTAGGGATACGGGTCAAGACATTCCTAAAAGATCATCAAAAACGGAGAGAGAAGGCTCGCGATACTGTCCAGGATTTTATGTTAAACGATTGATGTGCTTACTAATGGTTTGGGGAGAATCGGAGCGAGGCCAGGATCCCTCCTAAACCAGAAGCTTGTTCGCCGACAGGGGTAGAGTGATCCAGCAGAAAAGATGTACCTCCTAGTGATTCAACTTTATTTACCAAATCTACCAGTTTCTGCTCAGGTATCCTCTCCATCTCAAATACCTTGTCGGAAATTAGGACCTTATCTACAGAGCCTCGATCAGCGGCTCGGTCAACTTCTCTGAATCCTATAGCGATTCGGTCATCATCCCTTCCTAATCGCCTGACGACTTCTTCAAGGGCCTCAAAAACTAGGTTCATTTTAACATCACCGATCGCCGTCCTTATCTCTTCTGATTTTAGCGAAATGAAGATGCCATCCTCACCAGAAGCATCAATGCCCTCTACTACGGATATCTTCATTCTTTTGTTTTTTTCTTCCAAGAATTTATGAAAAATGTTCTTGGAGGGACCAGGGCCCATTACTATGATGTGGAGATCTTCTAGTTTTCCCCGCTGTATGACATAATAGATCTTCTCAAAAAAGTTTTTCCAGCTTATCCGGTCAGTAGCATACATTTTACCTCCCAGACCGGACCGGACCGAAGGAAAAAGGTGAAGACGAGTTCCAGATAGGGAACCAAGACCGGCCTCGATTCTATCAATTGATATTAGTAGAACCTCTTGAGGAGAATTACCTTCTCTGATGAGTTTCCGGTACAAAGGGCTCCAAGAGCGTTTCTTGAGATCGAATCTGCTGTCGATTGGGATTATGGTTGAGTGGTGTGTGCCAATTGTGATAAGCTCGTGTGAGCTCTCCAATATTTTGCCAGCCACTCGAAGTCTACCTAAAACCCCATCAAAAGATATCGTTTCAACTTCAAGAGAGATAACTACGCTGACTCGTTGCCCTTTATCAGGACGCGTATAAGTTCCGGTCTGTTTCACGGCTCTCGAGGTTCGCGAAGTGACTACATCGCCAACTTCAGTAATCCGTCGAATTGCCCATAGATCATCTAGTTCTTGTGCTGTGAGAGCTACAGTTCCGGATGCTTTGTGAAAACTATGGACGATCATCTGTACCAGATGAGAAACCTAAAGATTTTGACTAGATCTACAAGTCACCAAACAGGGTTAGGGCGACGTCCGAAGGTTTCTTCGAAATAGCACCCATCCGATGTCCAACGACGGTAGTTATTCCACATTTTGACGAAGCCTCAGCTAATCGCTGAGTAATAATGCCATCAAAAACTATAGTGCGGGGATCTTTGCACGTCTCTAACTTTTTCACCAGTTCACTCACTGCACAACGGCAACATTCCTTTAGGTCTTTATCAAAAATAGCCGCTTCTAGTGTTCCCTCAATTGAGGGTTGAACCTCCTTTACTTTTTTCAGGATCTCGTCAGGAAGGTTAACCTTTGATTTCGTTTCAGGCGGTCTTGGTTTAGTCTCCTGTGTTCTAACCGGTGGTTTCTTCTGCGGTTTGTCATCCTTAATCAGGTCTTGGATTTCGACAGGGGTGAGATCCTCCACTTCCTTTCCTGCTGGAGCCCTAATCATTCGATCTACGTTGACTACTTGTGCGAGCTCCTTAGCAATTAGATCGCCACTGTGATCTCCATCCAGAAAAGCAGTAACTCGTTTTCCCTTGCAAAGGTCTATAATCGTTTTCGGTACTTTCGTACCTTCTAAGGCTATTACGTTCTCAATAGATGCACGAAGGAGATTTATGACGTCCGCCCTTCCTTCCACAAGTACTATTGCTTCGGCATCAGCGATCCCACTCGTAGATGGCAACTGATCTTTCCCATAAGATAATACCTTACCTCTCTTTGTAGACTCGCTTACCTCTTCGAGAAGTTTGTCACTTTCGCTGGTGGTCTTAGAAGCCCAATCCTTCATGATATTCTTTGCCCTGTCGGTTATCGACTTCCGCTTGATCGCCCGGGCATCTTCTATGCCTACTAGGGAGAAGCTCGCAGCACAAGGACCTACTTTATCGACACTTTCTACTGCTGCGGATATCAGAGCAGCTGTCGATATATCAGTTGACATAGGGATCAAAACCTCGCCATTCGTATCATCGTTTTTGGAGTTGAGGCTTATCTCGATTCTACCGATCTTCCATGTCTTTTGGAGTTCGTTCAAGTTCATCTCCGGGCCAAAGAGTCCCTCTGTTTGACCGAAGATGGCACCGACGACGTCGGCCTTTTCTACTACACCACTAACTGAAAACTTCAGTCGTACCAAATATTTGACGACAAAGTCTGGCATCTAGCCTGACCTCCCATACACTACATCTTTTAACATGATTTCATCCTTGAGTTAACTGAGTAAGAGTAACTGCACCGAGCACCATTATGGTTCTATTAAAGTATTTGCAGTATCGATCTAAGGCTGAGTAGCCTAAAGGGTCACCCTTTTATATGCTAAATTTTGGTGTAACTAACCCTATGCCTCGAGGCGAATTCGCAGCAAGAGAGCTTTTGGCAAAGAAGCGAAGGTTCAGATGGAGCGATAGCCATTATAAACGTAGAGTACTCGGGCTCAACACAAAAACGGATCCTCTTGAGGGATCACCTCAGGCGAGAGGCATAGTCTTGGAGAAAGTAGGGATTGAGTCTAAACAGCCTAATTCAGCCATAAGAAAGTGTGGTAGAATTCAACTGATCAAGAACGGGAAGCAGATCACTGCATTCCTTCCAGGAGACGGTGCACTGAACTTCATGGATGAGCATGATGAGGTAATCGTTGAAGGTATAGGTGGTTCGACTGGTGGGGCTATGGGTGATCTTCCGGGAATAAGATGGAAGGTCTCAAAGGTAAATGACGTAGATCTTCAGATGTTAGTGTATGGAAGGAAAGAGAAGCCTAGGAGGTAATGTTTACGGAAAATAAGTTGCTGCTAAATCATAAATGGGACTTTGAAGGAATAACGATCAGCGATAAAGGCCTCCAAAATGTTATTTCTCTGACCCCCATCCTAGTACCCACATCGATGGGGAGACACGAGCATAAGAAATTCGCCAAAGCTCGTGTCAACATAGTCGAAAGGCTAGTTAACAAACTGATGCACTTCGGACACAAGTACGCAAAGAATTCAGGTAGGATGGGAGGTAAGAAATCTAAAGCGATAAACATAGTCTTGACAGCCTTGGAGATCGTACATCTCAAGACAGGAGGCAATCCGATCGAGTATCTGGTCAAGGCAGTTGAGAACACAGCACCCAACGAAGATACTACTAGAATTGGTTACGGAGGGGTGGTCTATCATGTCTCCGTCGATATTTCCCCGCTTAGGAGAGTTGATCTAGCGCTAAGGTTTCTCGCGCTAGGGGTTAGAGAAACAAGTTTTTCGATGCAGAAAGGAGTTGAAGAGATTTTGGCCGACGAAATTTTGGCTTGTGCTAATAATGATACCTCAGGCTTTGCAATCCGGAAGAAGAATGAGCAAGAAAGAGTTGCGATGTTATCACGTTAGGTAATTACGCTGAGCAGGTTAGGGCGATTAATTTAAATAACAACATCAATCGTAAAGTTTCCAATTAGGTAGATTAGAGTGCCAGACAAACCACATCTGAATCTGGTAGTTTGCGGTCATGTTGATCATGGTAAATCCACACTGATGGGTCACTTCCTTGTTGAACAAGGAGCCGTAGACGACAGAACGATAGAAGAATATGCTAAGGAGTCAGAGAAGACGGGTTCGGGAGATAGTTTCAAGTTTGCATGGGTAATGGACAGTCTTAAGGATGAGAGAGAGCGAGGTGTAACTATTGATCTTGCATTCCAAAGGTTCGAGACCCCGAAGTTCGTTTACACACTTATCGATGCACCAGGTCACCGAGATTTTGTCAAGAATATGATTACAGGTGCTTCCGAAGCGGATGCTTCTGTTCTTGTTGTATCAGCCAAGAAGGGAGAATCTGACGTTGGTATGGCTTCGGGAGGGCAGACTAGAGAACACGCATTCCTATTATTCACTCTTGGAGTTGGTCAACTAGTTGTCGCGATCAACAAGATGGACGATAATACGGTAAAATATAGCAAGGAAAGGTATGAGGAAGTAAGGGCAGAAGCCGAGAGGTTAGTTAAGACTGTAGGCTTTCCGATCGATAAGGTACAATTTGTCCCAACATCCGGATGGATAGGAGACAACTTGGTGAAGAAGAGTGAAAATATGTCATGGTATAAGGGACCGACACTGATTGAGGCGCTCGATAAGCTCATTGAACCATCCAAACCACTGGACAAACCATTACGAATCCCGATACAAGACGTGTATACTATCACAGGAGTTGGAACAGTTCCAGTTGGGCGAGTAGAGACAGGGGTAATGAAGGTTGGATCAACAGTTGTTATCGCTCCCGGTGGGGCTACCGCAGAAGTAAAGTCCATAGAAACGCACCATACGGCGATTCAATCTGCACAAGCCGGCGACAACATCGGTTTTAACCTAAGGGGGATATCAAAAGATGATATCTCGAGAGGAGATGTGCTTGGAAGTCCCAACGGTCCACCAACAGTCGCTAAAGAATTCATCGCTCGTATCATTGTTGTAAATCACCCTACGGCGATTGCGCCAGGCTATACGCCGGTGTTGCATGCGCATACAGCTCAAGCTGCTGGAACTATTATAGAACTTATTTCAAAAATTGATCCTCGCACTGGACAAACTGTCGAGGACAAGCCAAAGGCTATCAAGACAGGGGATTCTGCAGTTGTTAGGATTAAGCCACTCAAGCCTTTCTGTATCGAGGAGTTCAAGGAATATCCAGAGCTCGGTCGCTTTGCCATGAGAGATATGGGGATGACAGTAGCTGCTGGAATCGTCAGTGAAGTAACTCAGAAGGAGACTTCAAAGAAGTAGACTAGTTAACCCAGATTAGGATACCAATCGATACTTTCGGATGATGCTGAAATGCCCCAACTAGCTCGGATCAAACTTACAAGCATAGATTCTTCCAAGCTGGAAGGAGTCTGCACCGAGATACGTGGTATTACAGATAAAACTGGCGTAAGAATGAAGGGCCCTCAACCATTACCCACAAAGAAGCTTAGAATTACGACGCGGAAATCACCCTGCGGTCAAGGGACAAAGACATTCGATCGATGGGAGATGAGGGTACATCGCAGGCTTATCGATATAGACCCAGATGATCGAACTATGAAACAGTTGATGAGGCTTAAGGTTCCTGAGGAAGTCTACATCGAGGTTTCTCTGATCTAATCAACATTTTCTACTCCCTAAATATTTAAAACATTATCAGAGAACGGACCTTACTAGGATGTCTTCGCGCTATCGAGACCTACGGAGCTTCTTACAGCTCTTGGAAAAAGAGGGAGAGCTCGTTAGAATCAAGACGAAAGTAAAGACAGGAGAGGAGATCGGGTCGATCATGATAGAGCTCAACGATCGGAATGGATTGGATGCACCCTGCGTTATCTTTGAAAATGTAGCTAACTATACGATCCCCGTCGTTAAGAATGTTCTCGGTTCCTTCAGGAGGATAGCGCTAGCGTATGGATTACCCAACTGGCGAAATGCCACGAGGAAGGAGATCGTGCATTATTTAGCGCGTAAGATGGAGGAGCGTAAGGATTGGAAGAAGAGCAAGATTGTAAAGGATGCACCGTGCAAGGAGGTTAAAATTACCGGGAAGAAGGTCGACTTGAAGAAATTCCCCATATTGAAGTGGCATAGTCCAGATGGTGGTCCGTATATCACCTTCGGCGGAGTAGTTATGGGAGACAAAGAGTGGGGGCAAAACCTAGGCATATACCGGATGATGCTGCAGAATAAGAATACCACCAGCATGTTAGTCAATTTACTCCAAGACAGTGGGAAACTGGTTTCAAGAGCACGGGACAGGGGATCGGATGAGATAGACTGTGCCGTAGCGTTGGGTTTCCACCCAGGCTTGTACATTCCCGCAGGGATCAAGATGCCCACAGTAGCAAGAAATGCGGAGTTAGAATTCGCGGGTGCCTTGACTGGACAACCAACTGAACTAGTTAAGTGCGAAACTTCAGATCTCTATGTTCCTGCTACATCGGAGATAATTCTAGAGGGGACGGTAACTACCAAGGAGACAATGGACGAAGGGCCGTTTTGCGAATGGATGGGATATGCAGAGGAGGTGAGCGTCCTGCCAATATTCAAAGTAAGATGCATTACTCATAGGAGAAATCCGCTCCTGCAATCTTGTATGTCAGTCCATACATATTCTGAGACTCAGGTAATTCAATCGCTTCAAGGAATCAACTGGTACAACCAGATGCGAAAAGCAGTCGTTGGTTTCAAGGACATGAATATTCTACTGGAATCACGATGTTATCTCGCAGTTGTTCAAGTCCGTAAGCGCATGCCCGGCTGGGGGAAGCAAGCTTTGTACACGGTACTCTCTTCAGGCTTTGCAATGGCTACCGTCAATGTTGTTATGGTTGTAGATGAGGATGTCAATATCTACGACTGGAAGGATATCCTATTCGCGCTAGGGACGAGAGTAGATCCCGAACTAGACGTCGTAACGTTTCCAGCTGTCGCAACTAACGCCTTAAATCCTGCGGCACGTATACGAATCCCGAGAGATCCCAACTCACTTTTTACCAACTTCGCAATGTGTTCTAAGCTGGGAATAGATGCCACTAAAAAGTCAGCAGCAGAAGTGGGTAGGAGTAGAGATACGCCCCCTGTAGCGGTGCAGGACGAGGCTATTCTACGAGAAGTACGTAAGAACTGGGATACCTACGGATTAAAGAAATATTCCTAAGTTAGAACAGTCCTCTATATTATTACGGCCGTCCAGATACGAGAATAGTATCTTCTCCGATATTGGTAGATTTATTCGGGTACTCGCCTGGATATCGGGGTTCAGGCTGTGAAGGATTTTTCTTAACCGCCAATGCTCCGCTGAGTGGTCAGGCTTGACGTGTCTCCTATTTGGAGGTGAAGGTACCTTTACGCTGGAGATCCTCCACAACTTTATCAAAAATCGTATCGACCTCAGCATGATTGCCCGGGGGTTTTCCTATGCCTAGGTTCTTCGGCCAGATTTGTTGCTTGTATATAGACTGATAGATCTCCGTCTTTAGGTATGGAATGAAGTTCATGAACTTTGCCCTTCGTCTATGGTCCCTGAGTGCATCGACATTAATTATCCCCGCTGTGAAAGTCTCCGTACCTTGGATTGTTTGCGATAGGATCTGGCCCCTATAGTCAACGACCATCGAATTTCCTCCGTTTCCACCGCCTATAGATTGCAATGCATCGCCTCTCCTTAGCATTGTACCGTGATTAGCACAAACCATGTAACATTGATTATCTAGAGCCCGAGCTCTATTTTGAATTTCCCACTGACCTTGGGTTACCCACGGTTCTGGGTAAGCAACTCTGGTAATAATCTCGGCGCCATTTACCGCAAGTCCCCTATATGGTTCAGGAAAACTGCCCTCCATGCAGATGGTAGTCCCTATGTTTCCTATTTCGGTACGGGCTACCGGAAAGAATGCATCTAGTCCTTCACCAAATATTTTCACCCATTCATCATAGACATCGTGCGGTGTCGTCGAGTGTTCTCGAACCCATACTTGGTTCTTCGTGTGCTTGTGAATAATGTTGCCGTTAGGGGCGATAATAAAAGCAATATTAAAAAAACGATCTGGGAACTCCGTCATCCTTGCCTTAGCGGTCGCAACGAGGAAGATTCCTAATTGTTTTGCTTTTTGTGCTAATATATCCGTCTCCTCGCCAGGAATATCTATGGCCATGTTTTTGACGTAATCTAGGTGGTCCTGGTCTATGAACTCGTCCCGGAATCCCTGAAATGATGCCTCTGGAAGAACGACCAATTTTGGAGGTAATTCGATAGATGTAGTCAGGTAAGCATTGTCGATGATTCTTTCGACGTGCTTGATGTTATCTCTAAATTCATCACGTTTACGGGCTAGAGGAATGTTTGACTGTATAGCAATTCCGGTAAATTGATCTACCATTAGAACTCGAGCAAATCTACTTATGATATATTCTTAT
>JAPUIC010000012.1 GCA_027297425.1 Nitrososphaerota archaeon
GTACATCTGCTTGGATCTCATGAGATTACGGTCTGAAACAAGCTTCCGAATAACCACCAATTGATCCGGGTCATCTTCTAAAAAGCTAAATCCGAGAATATTAGACATATGTTGAAACATGGGCGTTAGGATATTGCCCACACTAATAGAAAAAGTGGGTTTTAATGATTCCGTGTTAACAATCCGTACAAACTTCATGAACGACCTTAGAGCTCGTGGGGTATCAAAATCGTCTACTAAGGCAATGTCGAACTCTTCTTCAAGTCCCTGAGCTCGTTTTCTCAATTGTCTTTTTTGGTCTGGGAGGAGTGGTTCGATTTTAACATTATTCATATAGGATAGAGATTTTAACTCGGCATCGGAATTTTCTATTAGTAGCCAATTTTCCAAAGCCTTATTGATCGATTTTTCTGAATATGCGATCTGGTTTCGATACTTGCTGCTTATACTAAACAGCCTAATAGTATTCGGTCCCCACCTCTTAATAGCTTCTCCAAGATTAACAACATTCCCAAGTGACTTTGACATTTTCTCTCGTTCAAATCCGACGAGACCGATGTGGATCCAGAGATCAGCAAACCTTGTACCACTATATGCCTCTGATTGGGCTATTTCGTTTTCATGATGTGGAAAAATGAGATCTTCGCCTCCTGCGTGAATAAAGAATTTAGAACGCATATATTCCGTAGCCATCGCGGAACACTCTATATGCCATCCCGGTCGCCCGTTTCCCCAAGGACTAGACCAGTTCGGAGACTCTGAAGAACGCTTCCATAAAGCAAAGTCCAAGTTATCCTTCTTTGATCTATCAATCTCAATTCTAGCCCTAGCGTTTAATGAGCTTATTGGCTTCTTCGACAGGGCCCCATAGTTCTTGAACTTCTTCACGCTGAAGTAGACGCCATTTTTAGTCTCATATGCAAACCCCTTTTCGATGAGACTGGATATCATCTCTACCATTGGTTTAATATTAGACGTTGCACGTGGATAATGATCAGCGCGTCTTATATTTAGTGCATCGAACTCATCATAATATTGCTCGATTAATTCATCCGTAAGTTTCGATGTGGATATCCCCTTTTCCTTAGATTTCGCGATAATTTTATCATCAACATCGGTAAAGTTTTGGACTACGGTGAGCTTGTATCCCTTGCTGTCTAGGAATCTCCGGAGAACGTCAACTACTATGATAGTCCTAGCATGTCCGATATGCGAAGAAGCATAGACGGTCACGCCACATAAGTAGAGACCAATTCTTTTCGTAGTAGAAGGAAGATCCTTGACGGTTCCAGAGAGAGTGTCGTGGAGCCTCAATGATTATCTTATCCAGGACATTCCCGGCAGTTCTTTAATAAACTAACGGAATGAGAGGAAATATCTTTAGAAGAAAATAACCCATTGACTAACTTTCTTTAACCCTATTGGGATTTATCCGCATGTTTTTAATATTCACGGATACTCGACATTGTCAATCATGGAACCAGTAGAGCCTCAGTCCCCATTAGAGGTGAGCCTTAGAGACGAAGCACTAAAATTCGGGAATCAAAATATAAAATTATCACTGATAAAAGACATTCCGAGTTTAAAGATCGGATCAGTCGAGGTAAAAGAATCAAAAGTTGGGGAAATGATCGAAGTTCCACGGTGGGCCTCAGATATTCTATGCAATATGGGATTTGGTGAGAGAGAGAATGATATGGGAGTAGAGCTTTTCAAGGCACTAACTCTCGAAAGGATACAACCGCCTACGCAATTATCCGGCCTCCCAGTAAATTTCTACTTTAAGTTACAAAGTTATATTCAAAATTTCTCAACAAGCTCAGCGACGAAGGAGGCGGACTTCGAGAAGGTTACCAACTCGGCTAGAGGTATCATCGCTTTAAGGATCTCCAAACTTCTCTGTCTCGCAGGCTTATCCTCACCGCCTGTAGACGTCCGATCTATCACGCCTGAAGAGAAGATTCTCTATGACAATGTTCGTGGCCTTGTTAGCCATTGGAAGGAATCCATGGTAGAGAAGAGAACATAGTGGCTCAAGCTATCAGTCCTGCCAATGTAAAGGATAAGTTGCAAGAGTTCTTAGAAACGATTAGGGGCAAAGAGGGTGGGCTCAAATATAGAACCAGAATATCACAATTGATCGCGGATACCAACAAGACACTAATAGTAGATTATGAAGACTTGGCGCTATTTGATCCTGAGGTCACACAAGAAATACATATCAATCCTGAATCTACTTTCAAGGCCTTTGATGAAGCAGCCTTATGGGTTGTGAGTCAAGAAGTACCTGCGCAAAAAGAAACGTTCAAGGATCTTAAGGTTAGGCTAAGAGGTCTCCCAGGAGCAATCTCAGTTAGGGAAATCTCTGCGGACAAGCTAGACAAATTGGTGGCAGTATCCGGTATGATAGTTAGGGTATCTGAGCTCAAACCTTTAGCTGTTGAAGCTGGGTATAGGTGTCGTCAGTGCAACCATGTTACGAAGGAAAAACAGTCAGGACTAATGCTAAGAAAGCCTCAAGAATGTGAAGAATGCCATGATACAAAAAGTCTTGATATTGAGCCAACCGAAAGCACATTTATTGATTTTCAGGTTATCAGGATGCAGGAACTTCCCGAAGATTTGCCACCTGGAGCGCTCCCTCAAGCTTCCGAGATTCAACTTCTAGGTAACTTGGTCGGTACTGCAAGGCCAGGAGATAGGGCATTGATTACAGGGATAATTAGGGCGGAGCCAGAACAATCATTAGCTGGAAAATCACGAGTATTTCACTCTCATGTAGAATCAAATTATGTAGAGATTCTTGGCAAAGAGCCAGAGAATATTGAGCTAGCCAAAGAAGACGTTGATAAGATTAGAACGATGGTCAGCCAGCCGGGTGCTTACGAACGTCTTGTCAAATCAATAGCGCCTGGAATTCATGGGTTCGAGACTCAGAAGGAGGCAGTTCTGTTATTATGTATCGGGGCACCACGTACCCAACTTCCAGATGGAAGTACGCTTAGGGGAGATATTAACGTTCTCTTAGTCGGGGATCCTGGTACAGCTAAAAGTGAATTGCTAAAATACGCTAGTAGGGCTGCCCCTAGAGGTCTCTATACTTCAGGTAGGGGAAGTACTGCAGCGGGTTTAACCGCGGCTGTAATTCGTGATAAATCAGGGATGATGATGCTCGAAGCAGGAGCAGTAGTCTTAGCGGACCAGGGAGTGGCTTGTATCGATGAATTCGATAAGATGAGAACAGAGGACCGAAGTGCACTTCATGAGATGATGGAACAACAAACAGTTAGTGTGGCAAAAGGGGGAATAGTAGCAACGCTAAATGCGCGCACTTCAATCCTCGCCGCTGCCAACCCAGTCTTTGGAAAATATGATCCATATAGAAATATATCAGATAATTTGAATTTACCAATTCCCTTACTCACTAGGTTCGATCTCATCTTTATCATAAGAGATATCCCAGACAAAGTTAGGGACGAAGAGTTAGCCAAACATGTTCTCGGAATGCATGAAACAGGTGCATATCCAACGAAACCACCAATCGATTTTGTTTTGTTAAAAAAATATTTCACTTACGCTAAGAAGTTCAACCCCGTGCTCACTAAGGAGGCAAACGCGAGAATTCTGGAGTATTACCTACAAATGAGAAGTGCGGGTTCAGAGTCGATGATAACAGTTACGCCGAGGCAACTGGAAGCATTGATACGATTATCGATAGCAAGGGCACGTGCGTTGCTTCACGAAGAGGTAACAGAAGAGGATTCTATTCATGCTGTAAGTTTGGTGAAGCGAATGCTTGAAACCGTTGGAGTAGACGTTAGAACAGGGAAGGTTGATCTTGGCGTCCTCCATGGAAAGCCAATGAGTGAGAGGAATTTATTGCAGACCGCAGTAGATGTTTTCAAAGAACTCGAGGGCGACCCGAAGAACCCAGTAGATGGTAAGCTCTTTGTGGATGCATTAGTCAAGACGGGAAAGTTTGATCAGGACGAGGCTCAGAGGATGCTACAGTCTCTTAACAGAAGCGGGCAGATCTATGAGACAAAGCCTGGTCAGTATAGAAAAATCTGATTTTTATTTCAAGTTGAACCCAAGCAGTTCCCCTCTTCCGGAACACATTGAGGAGCTCCTATCCGCCCTCGGATACAAAGACCTATTCCCACCTCAACAGGAAGCTATCGACAGAGGGGTTCTAGAAAGAAAAAACATTCTAATTTCCACGCCGACTGCGAGCGGTAAAACGCTTATCGCCCTCATGGCAGCACTTCACACAATTATCACAACTGGTCTAAAGGTCGTTTATTTATCCCCCCTCAGAGCTCTAGCATTCGAAAAGAAAGAAGAATTTGACCGACTCGGCATTTTTGTAAAGTCAGATGGGACAAAAATCAGAGTCTTGATCTCAAGTGGTGATTATGACGTTATAGACGAGTCACTGGGTGACGCAGATATAATTATTGTAACAAACGAAAAGTTCGATTCTATCTTACGACACGGAGTAAATTGGCTCGAGAAGGTGGGACTTTTTGTTGTGGATGAAGTACACCTAGTAGGGGATGCATATAGAGGCCCTACCTTAGAGGGAGTGCTAACAAATATTCTTTCACAGGCCAAAGATGCGCAAGTAATCGCTCTAAGCGCTACAATAACTAATGATGGTGAGCTTGCAAAGTGGCTAGGCGCAGAGCGTGTTAATAGCAATTGGAGACCCGTACCCCTTATTGAAGGAGTATATACACCGGGCAAAATTTCATTTTCGGATGGTTCGAAGAGGGAGGTTCTTACCTCTAAGAGAGGAGGGCCGATAGATGCAGCAACAGATGTTCTTAGAGATAATGGTCAAGCACTCATCTTTGCAGAGACAAGAAGACGATCGGTTAGCTTTGCACAGAAGGTCAGTGAAGTCACTGAAAAATTCTTAGATCCAGCAGATAAACGAGAATTAAGACGGATCTCTAGCAGTATATTGAATGTAGGGGAGGTAACAGGTTTAAGTCGGATCCTCGCAAAAGTCGTCGCGTCTGGAGCTGCGTTCCACCATGCTGGATTGTTCCCCGAACATCGAAGAATGATTGAACAAGCCTTCAAGGCCCGAAACCTCAAAATAATTTCCGCTACGCCTACACTGGCCGCAGGAGTAAATCTACCTGCAAGAAGAGTCGTAATCGGCAGTTTGCTCAGATACGATTCCGAAATGGGTGGGCAAAAACCTGTAAGTATTTTGGACTATAAACAGATGTCTGGCCGAGCAGGGAGACCTGCATATGATAAGTTTGGAGAAACGGTCATCATTGCGAATAACTACGACGAAGATGAGATCATGGATACCTATGTTAACGGGACCCCGGAACCGATAAGATCAAAGTTAATCAAGGAAGGACCGCTTAGAACATACCTCTTAGCAGTCATAAGCATGCAACCCGCCATGAATGACAGTGATATAGAATTTTTGCTCAGAAGAACACTTCTACATATACAATTTAGTCAGATAGAAATTAGAATAAGATGTCAGTCAGCTCTAGAATTCCTTCAAGAAAAAGGCCTTATCGAAAAGAGAAAACTCAGATATCTGGCTACGGAATTTGGTCGTAGAGTCTCAATGTTATACATAGATCCTGCAACTGGTGTGCTCTTCAGGGAAGGAGCGAAGAATGCAAGTAAAGACGAGTTAATCCGCCTCCTAAGGCTGATCGTCTCCTCGCCGGACTTCACTCCAAAACTACCACTCAGAAACAAAGATCTCGATTATATGATGGAATTTCTATCCGAAAATAAGGAAGAACCTATCTCCGTTTCGGTCTTCGATGATGCGATGCCAGAGATGAGAGTCGTAATGGCCTTACACAGCTGGATCAATGAAGTTAAGGAGGAAGATATAGGTGACAAGTTTGGTGTAGATCCTGGGGATATTCATAGGGCGGTAGAAAATTGTGATTGGCTCTTATATTCGTACTCAGAGATTTGCAAGATCTCGGATAGGGCAGATTTAGTTACAAACGCAGGAGCACTAAGAAAGAGAGTAAAATATGGGATAAAATCCGAACTAATAGAACTTGTAGGAATAGAGGGGGTTGGAAGAGTTCGTGCTAGAATCCTTTACGAACGAGGGTATACAGATCGATATTCAGTACAGAAAGCATCCCTTACTACATTAGCCAACATACCGAAGATTGGGGCATCACTAGCCCGTACGCTGAAGGGTCTAGCAGATCCGAGTGAAAAGTCTGATCCTGGAAAGGAAGCTTAAAAGAGAACGAGGATTATCATTTTCCGATGGCAATTCTTCCGATAGACTCTGAGCGTTACGGTAGCAAGAATATCAGAAGAATTTTTGATGAGGTTAGACGTCTAGAGTACCAGCTTAGAGTTGAAGGTGCAGTAGCTCAAGCTCAAGGTGCACATGGTATAATTCCCAAGTCTGCTGCTCTTGAAATAAAGAAAAAAGCAGTTATTCGTTATGTAAGTATTAAGGACTGGAAAGAAGAGGAATCTAGGGTACGACATGAAACGGCTGCTTTGGTAGAAGTTCTATCCAATAGTTGTTCCGAAAGCACTAAGCCATGGATCCATTATAGCCTCACTAGTAACGACATCCTAGACACTTCGATGTCTCTTCAAATGCAAGATGCAATTGAGATAATTGACGGATACATCTTAACAATTCTTAAAGTTCTCAAGCAGAAGGCCAAGAAGTATAGAACCCTCCCATCAGTCGGCCGCACACATGGACAACACGCTAGCGTGATGACATTCGGTCTCAAATTCGCGTCTTGGTTAGCAGAATTTGGTAGACATTCGGCGAGATTGGAAGAGGTCAGAAGCAGAGTCCTGGTCTGCAAAACCCTTGGGGTTATAGGAACCGGATCGGTGATGGGGGTTAATGCGCTCGCCGTCCAAAAATCTACCGCCAAGCTGCTTGGACTAAGTCCTGTCTTGGGCGCCACACAAATCGTTCCAAGAGATCTTTATGCAGAGGTTACGTTCTTAGTCGCGCTTATTGGGAGTAGTTTGGATAAAATCGCGGTAGAGTTGAGAAATCTTCAGAGAACGGAGATTGGTGAGGTTGAAGAACCCTTCGAAAAGGGTCAAATCGGTAGCTCAGCTGTTCCTTCCAAACGTAATCCCGCCGGTTGTGAACGAGTCTCTAGTCTAGCTAGGCTATTAAGAGCATTTCCCGAAATAGAACTCGGAAATATCCCCCTCTGGCACGAGAGAGACTTATCAAATTCGGCCAATGAGCGCTTTGTAATCCCCATGGCCTTTATCCTGCTAGACGAGATGTTAACCTCAATGATTAATATTTTAAAGAGATTAGAGGTCAACGAAAAAGTGATTCAGGATAATATCAATATCAGTGGCGGTAAGATATTTTCGGAATTTGTCTTGGATCGTCTAATTAAGAAAGGTGTCGCACGGTCGAAGGCTCATACACTTCTCCGCGAGGTGACCTGGGAATCAATCAACCAAAAAATTTCATTCGATGACGCTCTAAGGAAAAGTAAGAATATCAAACCCTTCCTGAAGGATTCTGAGATAAGAGCAGTTCTTGATCCTAAGAAATGTTTAGGTGCATCTACTCAAATCATAGACGAAATAATTCATTCGGTTGAAAAGACCTGCCACGTGTGAACGGATTCGTCGCCTGTCTCGGTGATTTAGACGCAGGCTCTAAAATTTCAGTTATGCTTAGAGCATTACAAGACAGGGCTAAGAAAGGATTCGGAATTATTTCGAATGGTCAAATAGAGGAGTGTAGAGATCCGTCAGAGTTTTCGGACTCGGGATATAATAATGCAATAGGGTATGCTGTTTCTTCTGTCAGAGACAAACAGTTCAGTTCCGGAGTATTTCATGGTGAAATATTTGGACCAGATAATGAAAGCCACTACCTAGAAGAAATAACTCAAGAATCTCTAGGTATTGATAATCTCTGTTCGAAATTGAGATGCATTGATGGTACATTTGCGTTCATGTTTCTAACCCCAAACGGTGCGGTTATTGCTAGAGATCCTATGGGTATCCGACCACTATATATTGCCAGGTCAGGAAAGACGCTCTTTCTAGCTACTGAGTTCAAGGCATTTACTGCCATAGGACTCACGGGTTGGGACAACTTCCCTCCCGGAACCGTCGTAAGTTATGATCAATTATCCTCCAAGAAGCTTACCTTTAGTTCGATAAATTTTTCAGATTCTGAGGTCCCGCAAACTAATCGAAGACTCCTATCGCTAATCGAGTCATCCATAAGAACAAGGGCCGCCTATATTGGAAGAGAAGTAGCAGTAGCTTTCTCAGGAGGTATAGATAGCGTGCTGCTAACATCGCTACTTTCAAAATTCTGCACAGTTCATCCAATATGCGTTTCAGCACCGGGGTCTCAAGATGAACTAAACGCTACCAGAGCAGCAGCAATATTGGGACTCGATTTAGACTTGGTTAGGATCGAAAACTCAACGATACCACTCATTAGTCAGGAGGTAAGTAGGATGATCGAAGTAGAAGGACTGATGAATCTTTCGATCGGAATAGTTCTTCACGAGGCTGCGAGGAGAGCGCATGAGGCTGGTTTCAGCCATATAGTTTTGGGTCAGCTAGCTGACGAGCTATACGGTGGTTATTCTAAATACTTAGCACTACGAGACGATTCGAAACGCCTGAGAAGAACTCTGTATGATGATGTTGCGAACGCGCATGTCGGTAATTTCGAGAGGGATGACAAAACAACTGCTCCGTTCGTCAGAACGATAGTTCCATATGCCTACGTCCCACTAGTCAAGTTTTCCCTGAGAATGCCTCTAGAAAGCAAGATAGATTCAGAGAATGGACAACGAAAGAAATGTCTTCGAGAGGCAGCCATAGTAGCAGGCGTGCCACAGGAGCTAGCATTACTGGATAAGAAGGCAATGCAATATGGGTCGGGAGTACAGAAGTTAGTTAGTAAACTCCAAGGTTTTTGAAGAAAACGTTAATATTTAATGAATTAGAAATTCATATCGTAACTCTTGCAGATTTCGGAAATTCATGCTAAGATAGCCCAACTAGCAGCCGATGGTAAGTATTTTGCTATCATTACCATAATCAGGGCATATGGGTCTAGTCCCAGAGGTGTCGGAGCAAAGATGATCGCCTTAGAAGAAGGAATGAGAATTGGAACGATAGGTGGTGATTGCCTTGAAAACGATGCCGTTGATGAAGCGGTTAGATTAATCGGTACAGATAAAAAGATCTTTGGGGAGACTGGTACGCATAACGAATCAGCTACGAAGGTACTCACCATGCTACTCGATGAGGAAGAATC
>JAPUIC010000120.1 GCA_027297425.1 Nitrososphaerota archaeon
AAGAACTTTTTTCATGCTATCTACGAAATCCTTCTTAACATAGCGGCCTACTCTGGCACGATGCTCCTCGCTCTGCCGTACCCAATATTTCTCGATCTTGACTACAATTATTGAGAGTTCCCATTCCTTCAAAGCCTCAGTTATAGCTACTTCAAAGTCACTCACGGTCCTAACTGTCTTCGCCCTTGCTATGCCTGACGCTTTAGCAAGATTCTCGAGCAAATTTGTGCCCTCTGTAGCAGTCGGTCCGAACCTGCCATATGCTTCGTTATCAAAAACTAGGATAATCATGTTTTTTAGCTTTAGCTTACCCAAAGTTACTAGAATTCCAATATCTAATAGCAGGCTGCCATCTGAGTCCAATGAGATGACTCTCATTTTTGGCTGAGCACAAGCTATCCCACCAGCAACTGGCGTACATAGTCCCATATCTAGGTCACAAAAGTTCAGGTGTGCACCCCGTAGATCATCCCATTCTGATGCTACGCCCGTCAGAGCGGTAACAGTGATCGTTTTATCGTCAATCTTGTTGAGTAAGATCTTAAGGCAGTCTAGCCGCTTCACCACAACACCTCCCCACTAAGTAAAACACCAACAGGAGTCTGCTGCTCAACGGAGGTAAAGATTGCATCAGATATCGATCTCTTAAGATCTCCCACCTTCCCTACCTCAAGGTATGGAATCTTGAGTGCCTGCAACAAAGGTTCTGCTACTTGGCCGAAGAGGTCCAGATATGGAGCGGGTACATAGGAAGCGCTCCTGTCTCCGATTGTTCCTCTGTAGGCTATGAGCAAGACTAGTGGAGTGTTATACACTATCCTCATCATGGATAATGCCCAAGCACCAACCAACAGACCAATACCCGTGATAAAGACGGGCTTCTTTCCCGCTAAAGAGGCACCCGCAGCGAATGCGATGCCCTGATCCTCATTAGTGACTGTTACGAAGGTAAAATAATCATCGCGCCTAATATTATCAGTTAAATTTGCGGTTGAATCTTCTGGAAGATTCACAACAAAATCTACGCCTTCTTCCTTAAAGATATCCATAATCTTCTTGGATACTTCGTCGTTCAAGATACTATTTTTTCGTAGAGCCACATATATCTATTTTTAAGATCCTAGATACCTCGCTACTAGAGATTATCATTATATCTATCTGAAATGAAAGAGGGTAGATAATCTAGAATATGCAACTCTTCCTATTCAGGATCGAACGATTGAACTCTGGAGGATTGACCCTAATTAATCAGGTAATAGTTTAGTTTAGTTTAGTTTAGTTAAGTGATGGAAAGTTAGGCCGTCAATTAGGGCCATAATTCCGGTCTAGAATCTTGACCCCGTTTAGAAATATAGTCCCAGTTATCTTACTCCCTCGCTTCAAGGTATTCAGTACGAAGCATCCTTCTTCTGCGTAGTCGACCAATTTTTTAATTACTTCTATTGAGGAAGAACTCTCTATTCTTGTTTCGTAGAGGAACTCAAAGAAAGAGCCACCGTGTCTAAGGTCAAATTTTCCTCTTGTACTTATCGAACAACTCTCAAGTTCAATATCCATTTCTGCTGCTCCCTTTGTGAAATGAACCTCTGTGCAAGCCCCGAAGGCTGCTATCCACGTTGCTAGTGGTGTTGGAGCAGTATCGGTACCACCGCGCATAGCCGGTTCATCCGTAAGAATGATCTTCTGGCTCGGGATCTGCTTACTTTCAACCCTAAGATCTTCCACAATCCTACTATCGATCCTTACGACACCTACGAAACGATCTTCTGGCTCAGGAGTAGCATGAGAGTCTGAGGAGGGGTTTTTTTTTATAAACGCCCTATAAGCTTCCGAGAGAAGTCCCATGAAAATATCGCAAGTTGCTAGAGCTATAAAAGTTCACGTTGGCTAGCACGACAATGGATGAGCAGTAAACCGCATTATGAGCTAACCGAAACGGGGTAAGGGTTCCGTATCATATTCAATGTAATGTAGATCTTCAAGGCAAGTTATCCATCGCATATTTAGATTGGGGTCAAAGTAACGACTCGCTATCAACATGGCGAATCGACTTGTATAGATGGCAGTTCATCTGCTTCAACCTGGAGATGGTTTCGATATCATTCCAAGACTAACTATAAGTATCCTCTATAGCCAGGATTTCCATGGAATTCGGCGCTGGTCTCAAGCCAGATGAGCCCATTTTGCCGAATATGGTAGATCTTGGACGATTATCCGAAGAAGCTGGATTTGACTACATTGGAATTTTTGACGACCTATTATTAGTCAATCATAGGCGGAGCGACACCTACATAGTGTTGTCGGCTATTGCCATCAACACCGATCGGATAAAAATAGGAACATGGGCTACCAATGCTTACACGAGACATCCACTGACTACCGCTTATTCAATAGCTAGTTTGGACGAACTATCTGGAGGCAGAGCATACCTCGGTTTCGCATTGGGAGGACCTCATGTTAAAGCCTTAGCACCCGGAGGGGCGACACTTCAGAAGTCCGAAGAAGCCCTAAAGATCATCAGAGAGATACTGTCGGGAGGAAAAATCGAAATAAATTCTTGGGAGTATCAACTTCACGAACCGATGCCCCATATCCCGATATATTGGGGTGCTCAAGCTGAAAAATCACTTCGTATGGGAGGACGAATAGCTGATGGAGTAATATTAGGAGGGCCACTTGGTTGGGTCGACGAGCCTGTGTTAAAAGGGGCAGTAAGTTTAGTTGAAAAGGGAGCAAGAGACTCGGGTAGGTCTTTGAAGGATGTTAAGATATGGATGAACATAAATGTCTCGCTCTCTCTTGATCGTGAAAAGGCTATCGATGGAGTTAAGTCGTATATGGAAACTTTGTTCAGTTACCTCCGAGCTAGTCCTGATAAGAGGAAGCTATGGCCTAGAGAAATGTTTGAGAAGAAGAGTCTCTCAGGTACTCCAGAAGATTGTATTAGGGCAATCAAAGTTGTTGAGCGATGTGGTATAGATGCCATCATGATGGCCATAACCGGCGATAAAAAAGAAACGCTACGACATCTTAGGGAGACCGTCATCCCTTCTTTTAAGTAACTATCAAATTAACTATAATAGTACGTTCTCATAGATTGCATACATGTCATCGCAAGAGGACAAGACAAAGGTCGTTCATTCTACTACCTGGTCAGCAGGACCCGGCTGTCACGGGGGGGCAGGTGTATTCCTATACGTCAAGGATGGCAAATTAGATAAGATTGAGGGAGACCCTGACCACCCGTATAATCAGGGAAGCCTTTGCCCC
>JAPUIC010000121.1 GCA_027297425.1 Nitrososphaerota archaeon
TCTATTCCTTTAATTCGACTTTGTCTAGGTAGTAGTACCTGCCGATCTCCTTCTGTTTCTTATCTAATTTGCTTCCCGGTTTGTTTACCCGAGGCCGACCAGTATCTATATCTCGTCTATATGTTACACCAAGTTGCTTCAAGAAGATATCCATGCCCGTATTTTTTGATAGAGGATTCGATGCTAACCCTTCAACAGATGGGGTCCCTGAAAAAATCATTAGGGAATCTGATACAATGTCTATCAATTGAACATCATGATCTACAATCATCGCAGATCTCCCCCTCGATCTAACGAATTTTTGGATTACCTTAGCCAACGAGATCCTATCTTCTACGTCTATGAAGGCGGAAGGTTCATCCAAAAAGTATACTTCAGCATCTGTAAGTAGACAAGCCGAAACAGCAACCTTCTGAAGCTCACCACCGCTCAGAGATGCTACATTCTTATCGAACAACTTATTCAGAGAGAGTGGATTAACTATTTCAGATTGCACTAATCCCGATTCCAGACTTCCGCCAGAAGCAGCACTCAGTAAGCTCCGAACATCGCCCTCGTAGTCAGAAGAAAGGTATTGAGGCTTGTAGGAGATCTTTGCTTTAATCTCAACTTCACCCTCGCTAGGCTTCTCTACACCACCCAGCATTTTGAGAAATGTAGTCTTTCCTATAGCATTTGCACCAAGTATTCCCATCACCTGCCCTTGCTTTAGTTCTCCTCCGGTAACTTTAAGCGTGAAGTCCTTGTAGCGCTTCACAAGATTAGGATATCTGGCGACCACCGGTGTATCCATTTCTTCGTCCAGAGGAGCATAGATCTCGAACTTTACAGGGTGATCTCTAAATCTAATATTTTCTCTAGGGAGGTAACCATCTAAGAGTACATTCAATCCAACTCTAGAAGACATCGGACTTGAGACTACACCATAGGCGCCAGGCTCTCCGAAGAGGATCTGCACTGTGTCACTCACATAGTCCAAGAGTGTCAGGTCGTGCTCCACTAAAAGGACAAACTTTCCCTCCGCTGCTAATTCAGTAATGACACCGGTTACTGAGAGGCGTTGATAAACATCATTATATGAAGATGGTTCATCGAAAAAATAAAAGTCAGCGTCTTTGCAAGCCGCTGCAGCTACTGCGAGCCTCTGAAGCTCACCTCCACTCAAGTCGGACAACTTCTTGTGAATGCTCTCTTCCAGATTCAATCGTGATACCAGATCCTCTCTATTCCCCCTTTCGTCTACCTCTTTGAGCATCGAAAGACCATCCCCTTTCCAAACTTGGGGGATTTGATACACAGCTTGAGGCTTTATCGAGATCCTCAGTTCACTTGCAGCTATCTTCTGGAAGTGTTCTCTAATCTCTGGGGTCTGGAATGTATCGATTATTTGATCCCAATCAGGCTGAGAATCCCAGTTGCCCAAATTTGGCTTGAGGTTACCCGCTAAGATATTGATAGCTGTACTCTTCCCTACACCATTCCTGCCAACTAGTCCTGCAACAGTACCTCTCCTCAGTATCGGAAGGCGGTAGAGTCTGAACTCGTTAATGCCATATTGGTGAACCTTGTCGGTCCCAAGTTCCTTAGCTAGGTTAACAATTGTAATAGCATCGAAGGGACATTTCTTTATGCAGATTCCGCAACCTGTGCAGAGTTCTTCACTGATTACAGCCTTGCCCTCATCTCCTAGAACTATACACTCAGAATCCATCCGATTTACTGGGCAGAAGTTGATGCACTGTAACTGGCATTTTCGTGGCAAACACGCCTCTTTATCTAATGCAGCTATTCTGAGCGTCAAGTTCTCTAGTCCTATAGAAAGATCGGTGAACTAATCTCAGCTACGATTAGATGGTATATCGTCAAAAACCGCTATCACATGAGGAAAGGATATCCCGACTTTAATCTTTTGCTTTCATATGTCCTGGGATAGGACAATGGGGACAGATCTGCTGAGGCTTCCTAATCTTTTGCCAGTCGTACGTTTTTTGGATTTTAGACCATACCTGAGCCTCCCCACGTATCCCTGAGATATGAAGATTCTCGTGCTCCAATATCAATGGGAGAAACGTGCATGAGTTACACATCGGCTTGACAAAAATTAGTCCTGAGGAAAGGGAATGGACGATCATCATAACTCCAATACCACCTAGCAACCACAAAAGGAGTGGATATGCGTACCCGCCTATTAGCAAATAAAAAACCCTACCAATTATGAGTGAAGAAGGGACCAATGCTATGCCGACAAAGAGTTCTGTCTTTCCCTTCAGCATAGTAAAAGCCAATACCTTCTTCCTAAATGATGCTAGGATAATGAAAGGTAAGATGGCATATATCAAAGGGCCCAGGACAATCTTAGTATGTTTTTTCATCAATTCGAAGGCTTATCCTAGCCCAATAGATTATTTGTTAATAAATGTGAAAGATAAGATCTTTGTTAATTAGCCCAAGATTTTTGATACAATCTTCTGCACTTCTTCTTGGCTGAGTCCGAAGTAGCCAGCAGCCTTTGTAAGATCATCTTCATTCCGACTATAGAGAAAAGCTCTGAGAAGGTATTCTTCTACTGGGGAACACTTCAATTTCCCTACGACATGGTCCTTGAAACACTCCAGTTCAGTCATCTCTTCAAAGATTCTGGACTCACGATTCCGTAGAAGTCTCAACCTTCGTTTCAGTTGATTCAACCCATCTTCGGTTTCGGCTAATATTCGGGAAGCATGTTTTTTTTCCTTCGGTATACGGTACGATCTCGGACTCTTCAGGGACATAAACAAGGATAATCTTTCATCTTCCCTTCCTGAAAAGAGATAGAGAGGCTTGTCAAGCTTATAATAAGCTCGGATGAGACTTTTAGACGATTTATCACGGTTCACAATCACTATCCTTACCAAGCCATCAGCCACCAGACTCTTTAGTTGTTTAGAGATGCCTTGGGTGGAGACACTAGTAATATCAGCAAGCTCCGATAAACACCGAGGCCTCGAGCTCAAGAGGTCTAGGATGTGAATCTTTGTCCTAGATGTTACGCTCGCTATCAACTAAAACTCCCTAGGATACACCAATGGAACATAAGCTTTATAAACACTTGGTTGCAAACTAGTAGTTGAGAACCATTGGCGTATTGGAATAGGATAAGAACTCAGGACATAATGGATACGTTAGATAGTATTATGGAGGAAATGGAACGGGACTTTGAGCTAGTATTACGAGGAGCTTTAGATTCCCAAGAAAAGTTTGAGAAGCCACTGTATTATGGATTTTCAGTTCAGATCGGTGATGATGGTCATCCAGTTATCCAGACATATGGCAACACTGGGCTGAGCGAAGAAGGGACTAGGGAACCTATCTATGAAGAGATTCTCGATCCTACCAAAGGCCAAACGCGATTAGTAATAGAACTTCCCGGGATCGAGAAGGAAGATCTGGAATTAAACTGTACCGAAGACACGGCAAACATTAAGGCATCTAGAGGGGACCGAAAATACCTATCGACAATCAAATTAAAGGAGAAAATTGAACCGGGAACTGCTTCAGCCAAATATAGAAATGGCGTATTAGATGTCACTTTTAATCTAAAAGGCAAAGATATTAAGGGGCAAAGCAAGATCAAAATAAATTAGGGTGGTAGAGAGATGCCGAATCAACAATTAGTTCTGAAGGTGCTAGAGGCCTATACAAGAGATGTAGGTCGAGGAGTGGCAAGAATCGATTATGATGCGATGGACGGTCTAGAAGCATCTACGGGCGACATTATTGAGGTCAAAGGTAAGAGAAAGACTGTAGCGAAGTGTTTGCCACTTTACCCCTCAGATGAAGGAAGAGGTGTAATTAGGATCGATGGGCTCATCCGAAATAACACAGGTATAGCTATAGGAGATTCTGTGACAGTTAAGAAGATAAAGGCTCCTCTCGCAGAAAAGGTTGTAGTCGCGCCTCTAGAAGCGATCCCACCGATAGATGAGAGGTATCTTGCAGACGCCTTAGAAAGCGTTCCCGTTACAAAAGGTGATAATATAATGATACCTTACTTCGGGGGCAGGTTAACATTTCAAGTTTTATCAATTAGTCCGGCCGCTGACGCCGTACTTATTACTCAGAGAACAACATTTGCCATATCTGAGAAGGGAGAGGCTCTCCGTGGAGTGCCTCAAGTTACCTATGAAGATATTGGCGGTCTTAGGGAGGAGATCCAGAAGGTTCGGGAAATGATCGAGTTGCCTCTAAGGCACCCCGAGATCTTCGAGAAACTTGGTATAGAGGCGCCAAAAGGTGTACTTCTTTATGGTCCGCCGGGTACTGGTAAGACCTTACTCGCCAAGGCCGTTGCTACAGAAAGCGCCGCACATTTCATCAGTATTAGTGGACCAGAAATAATGAGTAAATTCTATGGAGAATCAGAGGCGAGGCTAAGAGAGATCTTCAAAGAAGCGAAGGAGAAGTCGCCTAGTATAGTATTTATCGACGAAATCGACTCGATTGCTCCCAAGAGAGAGGAGGTCACGGGAGAGGTAGAACGAAGAGTTGTAAGCCAACTTCTCTCTTTGATGGACGGTCTTGAGGGTCGAGGTAAGGTTGTCGTGATTGCTGCGACCAACAGACCCAACGCTATCGATCCTGCTCTACGTAGACCCGGTAGATTCGATAGAGAGATCGAAATTAAGGTACCCGATAAGAAGGGAAGAATGGAGGTTCTTCTTATCCATACGAGACATATGCCGTTGACAGAAGACGTGGATCTAGACAAGATATCAGCGGTAACCCACGGTTTTGTTGGAGCAGACCTTGAGGGTCTTTGTAAGGAAGCAGCCATGAAGACCCTTCGCAGGCTCTTACCGGAGATGAAGTTGGAAGAGGAGAAGATAAGCCCAGAATCTCTAAACAAACTTGTGGTAACGGGGGAAGACTATGCTTATGCCATAAAGGATGTAACCCCATCCGCGATGCGGGAAGTTTACCTGGAAAGTCCTGATGTAAAGTGGTCACAAATAGGTGGTTTGGAGGATATCAAGAAACAGCTTCAAGAGGCGGTTGAGTGGCCTCTCAAATATCCAGATGTATACTCAGCCCTTGGATATAGTATGCCAAAGGGGATGTTACTTCATGGACCATCAGGTGCTGGGAAGACTTTGATGGCAAAAGCTGTCGCTACCGAGAGTGAAGCTAACTTCATCAGTATAAGGGGGCCCGAGTTGTTATCTAAATGGGTAGGCGAATCAGAGAGAGGAGTTAGAGAAGTCTTTAGGAGGGCTAGACAGGCATCACCATGTATTATCTTCTTCGATGAGATCGATGCTTTGGCTCCAATTCGTGGTCTAGGAAACGATAGTATGGCCACTGAACGGGTAGTCAGTCAACTTCTTACTGAACTAGATGGTATGCAAGCTTTGTCAGGAGTAGTAGTTATAGCAGCAACAAACAGGATTGATATGATCGATCCTGCCCTACTGAGAGCAGGGAGATTTGATAAGATACTGTATATGCCACTACCGGATAAAGATGCCAGGAAAGCTATCTTAGAAATTCATTTGCGAGACAAGAAATTAGTAGCTGACGTGGATGTTGGAAAACTTACAGAGATGACAGATGGGCTCAGCGGAGCAGACCTTGCATCAGTTGTGAATACTGCCATGTCCCTTGTTCTTCAGGAGCTGATAGAGAAGTACCCGAACCCGGACGATACCAAGAAGCATGCAGCTGAGGCATTGGTTGGGATGAAGTACTTTGAAGATGCCGTTAGGAAAGTCAAGACATCTAGGGACGGTAAGCCTGTTGACAAGCTAGCCGTACCATACTATAGATAGAAAAAAATATCAACTCTCTAATCTCCGGGAGGAGCAGAATAATATATGCCATATACCTGTTCTATCCTTCCCTTTAGAGAGTTTTGGGGTTAGAGATAATCTCAAAGAGTATTACGAACGCCGAATTCTACGGAAACATCCAAAAGGAGACTGTAGCGTGGTAGTGTTAAGGGGTCTGGATTGGTAATAATCGGAAGGGGTACCTGGATCGATCAGCTGGCTTCTAAGATCATAGAGAGGGAGAAGAATCTAGGTCGAGATCTCAAATTATTGCGTGTAGAAAGTGGTCTTGGCGCCTCCGGTATTCCTCATGTTGGGAGCCTGGGAGACGCAGTACGTGCCCATGGAATTAGGTTGGCGTTAAGTGACAATGGGTATCCATCTGAACTAATAGCTTTTTCAGATGACCTAGATGGGCTCCGAAAGGTACCTGCCGGCTTTCCAGATTGGCTCGAAGACCATATAGCTAAGCCGGTTTCGGCCATCCCCGATCCGTTTTCTTGTCACTCTTCTTACGGTGCACATATGAGCTCTATCTTGACGGATGCGCTCGACAGATGCGAGATTCCCTATACTTTCAAAAGTGGTACCGATACATATAGAGAAGGGATTCTAAATGAGCAGGTAGCCCGTATTTTGGAACATTCAAAGGAGATCGGTCAACAAATTGCTTTGATGTCCGGACAAAAAAAATATGAGGATGTATTGCCATACTTTCCCATCTGTGAAGGGTGTGGTAGACTGTATGTCGCGGAGGCATATGAGTATAGGAGTGAGGAACGGAAAGTTCTATACAGATGTAAAGGGACCAAGATTCGCGATCGAAGCCTGAAGGGCTGTAATTATGAAGGAGAGATGAGCATAGCTGATGGGCGCGGTAAGTTGAGCTGGAAAGCGGAGTTCGCTGCAAGATGGTCCGCATTAGATATCAGGTTCGAAGCCTACGGAAAGGATATTGCCGATTCGGTCAGGATAAATGATTGGGTAGCGGATAAAATTTTAGATCGTCCGCCTCCATCCCATGCAAAATATGAAATGTTTCTAGATAAATCGGGCAAGAAAATATCAAAATCAAAAGGAAATGTATTCACGCCTCAGTCTTGGTTAAGATATGGAACCAGGGAGTCATTACTTTTGCTCATGTTCAAAAGGATGGCTGGAACACGATCTCTTTCTCCTGTAGATATACCCGTCTATATGGATGAATACGATGAGTTAGAGAACATATATTTTGGCAGATTAAAGGGAGTGGAATCTAATGAAATGAAATTAGCCAAATCTAGAGGGCTATACGAATACATTAACTCACTAGACCCGCCAAAAGCTCCGAACGCTCATGTTCCGTATCAGATGCTAGTTCAGTTGACCTCTTATGCACCTAAAGACTCTGTTCTGGAGTATGTTGAAAAAAGACTTGTAGCCTATAAGACCATCTCAGAGCCTACTGAATCCCTAAAAAATAAGATCATTCTAGCATCATATTGGGCCAAAGACTTTACCGCCTTAGACTCCTCCAATAAAGTTAAGGTTAGTTCCGATGGAAGACGGGCACTGACTGCACTCGCTACCTTCTTACCAGGCCAGAGTGATCCGGATGCAATTCAGACTGAAATTTTCGAGATAGCGAGAAGGAATGATCTGTTACCGAAAGAGTTCTTTAGCCTGCTCTACCTGTTGTTATTAGGTGCTGAACGTGGACCTCGCTTAGGACCTTATCTCATAGATATTGGGACTCAGAACGCTGTAAAGATGATTCGGAAGCAACTAGATAAGGCATAGAAATAGTATTATATTTATGTGGCATACCGGAGCATTATCAGGGGCCCGTAGCCTAGACTGGACTCGACCCATCAAGGCTGGTTCAAAGACTGGATTAGGGCGTCGGGGGTAACTATCCCGCGCAAGCCTGCGAAGCCGGAGGTCGTGGGTTCAAATCCCACCGGGCCCGCTTATATTCACGTCAGTATCAAGTCCAGGAATTAAAACAACCATACTATGAGTTCAATCTAATCATGTTCAAAAATTAGCAGTTCTCATGTCCGTCAGGCTTACACAGCACGAGTCTCATATAGAAAGAGAATCCAGGCCATTCTTTGACTGGACATGATTACTATTGCACTTGAAGTCGGGGCTCTCAAAAGTTTCATATATCTAATAATTGTTGAAACATGATTATCTCCAAAATCGCTGGTTAATCAGACATGGAAAGCATTCAACAAAAGATAAAACAAAAAACACGAAGGTACCTATTGGTCTCTGTGGCAGTTGTAATACTAATACATGCTATGATATTCGTTAATGCGGTCATATTCCTTGTAGCAGGAGCGATGACGGTCTATCAATTCATGGCATTACATCTATCTGCTCAGGGTATTGCTTTTCTCAACTTGGCCCTAGGTCCTGGAGCCTATCGGAGACATCTGGAGAAGAGAGCACATAAGCTCGACGATGTGCTGGTTAACAGATATACATAGTTTTAGGGTCTACCTCATTATACGTCGCACCAGATAGATTACGCTAACTGCAATAACCGGTATCATTGAAGCACTCATAATGAGACCAACTACTCCGTGCTGAGCCAGACTGTATGTTACGTATATGGGACTTGCAACAGTTGATAGGTAGAAACCATACAGTGTCATAACCTTCCCTATAGCTATAAGGAGGATTACTAATCTAAATTTCGATAGGACCTTTGTTAGGGATAGTAGAATCCCGCCGATTAGAATGAAGGAGAAGTGCATCTGGAAATGGAGGGAGTTATTCAAGACGCCCATGGTAAAGTTCTCAGGTATATGCCAGTAGACTAACACTATCGAGATTAATGCAATCCCGACAAATCCCTTGCTATTTACAGTGATGTTTAATCTAGAGAAAGTCGAGTATACTTTTGCAAGTAAGACCCCGCTTCTCTTTACTCGAAACCTATTGATGCTGCCGATAACGATCTTCTCTATGCCTGATGACGTTAATCCTCCGACGAGAATATATGCAATATGCTCAGGTAGCATATGAAATGCCAGGGACATTTCCTCCAGAAATTCGATGGTATTAGTCATGAGTATAACCGCCAGGAAGATTCCTAGGATAATTCGTATTATTCCTGAAAGGAATCGGTGGTTATCGTTGATTCTCTGACCGAATACCAAGTTGAAAAGTACGACCATTATGCAGAATGACAGAGATGGCTACATTATCCTTTACTGAAGCCCATTACCAAAGCCACTCTGAATAAACCCAAAAGCTAGTGCCTAGATACTCTTCTGTAAAATATAAATTTTAAGGGTCTATCTAATCATAATCACGAAGGCCGTACTTTGCAAGTTGCCACGGGTCATCCTCTGCTTTACGTCCTTTCAACCAACTATGTAGCATATTATACAAGAGTACTAGCTGAGAAATTGCTATTATTATTGCGCCAAAAGTCGCTATCTGATTGAGAGGCATCAGCTCAGGTAGATAATCCACAACTCTCCTCGGCATACCCTCTAGACCTAGAGCGGTAAACGTGAAGAAGGTTAGGTAGAGACCGATACTTGTCCCGATAAAGTGAAGTTTCGCGAGGCTTTGATTGTACATCTTCTTAGTCATATATGGGAAGTAGTAGTATAGGGCTGCAAAGACTGCTTGAGTCGACGCACCAAAGAGGATGAAGTGTAAATGTCCTACCACGAAGTAAGTGTCGTGCAGGGCATAATCTATTGGAATGGAGGCTGTAAAAACACCAGTGACACCCGCCACTATGAATGTACCGACAAAGCTAATAGCAAATAACATAGGCACTTCTAGTTTTAGTCGTCCACCATACATGGTAGCAACCCAATTGAACACCTTAATCCCAGATGGGATCGCTATTGCCATCGTCATGAACATAAACGGAATTCTAGCAGAGATTGAAAGGCCAGAGGTAAACATATGGTGTGCCCAGACAGCAAATCCTAAAACACCTATGAGCACAAGAGACAGTACCATAGTATAATGGCCATATAGCGTCTTTCTAGCAAGCCTAGGAATAATCTCAGAAATTAACCCCATCCCTGGAAGGATCATAATGTAGACTGCAGGATGGGAGTAAAACCAGAATAGGTGTTGCCAGAGTATTGGATCTCCACCGGGGCCAGGCAAGAAAAATCCTGTACCAAAATTACGATCCAATAATAGCAGAGATAGAACAATAGCTAGAACCGGCGTTGCTGCTAGAACGAGAAAGGAAGTTACAACCATCGACCATACGAATATTGGCATGGTCTTTAGACTCATTCCTGGCTTTCTGAGTTTAAAGATTGTTGCTATAAAGTTGAAGGCACCTATTATAGAAGAAGTACCTACCAAGTGCATTGCGAGAATCCACATGTCAACGCCTATGCCAGGGTCGATTACTGACAAAGGTGCGTAACCAGTCCAACCTATGCCAGGCCTACCCAACCAGAAGAGAGCACCGGCAATGGGTAGGATCCAGAAACCTAATGCATTCAACTTCGGGAAGTACATATCTTTGGCACCGATCATCGTGGGCAGAAGATAGTTGGCAAACCCTACAAATACAGGGATTATCCATAGAAAAATCATGGTCGACCCATGCAGGGTCAGTAGACTATTGTATACTGCAGCTTCAATAATCTGCTCGCCAGGCCTTGCCAGTTCAGCTCTCAAGAATAGTGCGGATACGCCAGCAAGAAAGAAGAAGAAGAACGAAGTTACAATATACATTACACCTATGTCCTTGTGATGAGTCGTGGTAAGGATCCTTTTGAGGGAAAGATAGAAGGGAGGATGTTCCTTCTGCTCTTCCTTCGGAATTTCGGTTTTTTCGGACTCTGACATGTTCAAATTACTACTCTGTAACGATCAATTTAGTGGTCATGAACGTATGTCCAGTTCCGCAAAGTTCGGCGCAAAGGATGTTATACTCTCCAGGCTTATCGACCCTGATCCATAATGTCTCAACATGACCAGGCACAGCGTCTTGCTTTATGGCCAACTCTCGTATGAAGAAGCTATGAATGACATCCTCAGCCCTAATTTCGAACAAGATAGTCTCACCAGTTTTTATTCGTATTTCGTTAGATATTGTTCCATCAGGCATTTCGAATGTCCAAAAAAATTGTCTGCCCGTGACTTTGATTATCCGGTCAATATCATCCGGTGGAGTATCTATCTCATATAGGGCAACTGTAGAAATCGCTGTAATGTAGGTTAATATTACGATAGCTCCTAATACGGTTAAGAGTTCTAACTTCTTAGCAGTATGCATCAGTTCTCAATCCCTCTATCTCTAAATGTTATAACGATCCAGAGCAACGTGCCCATAAAGATCGCACTAACCATCATTCCTAGAAGATAGGTAGTATTATAGATCGAAACGATGCGAGCTGTCTGGATCGACACGACCTCAAAACTGAAAGGTAGACCCATTACCATAAACAAAGCAAATAGAATTCCAATCACCAATAACAAGGATACATAGTCCCAAGTAGAAAGTTTCTTTTTGTATTCAGTCACTAACTCTACCTCACTCATTTCTTAGCGCCTCATTCCTCATTTATTCCATCATTTAAACTAGGAATAGTGAGGAGAAAACTAGAAGCCAGACCACATCTACGAAATGCCAGTAGATAGCAGCTGCCTCGACCGCACCATGTCGCTCCTTTGTAAAATGGCCAGCTACAGATCTGGAGAAGACTACGATCATAAAAGACACACCAATAAGGACATGTAGACCGTGGAGCCCAGTAAGAAGGAAGAATGTGCCCCTAAATACCTCTTGAAGTGACACACCGAACCTTAAGTATTCCGTTGCCTGACCTGTCAGAAATAAAATCCCCAAGATAACGGTAACTAAAAGGCCTATCCGTAGACCAGTTTGGCTTCCTCTCTTTATTGCTATAGTAGCTGAATGCATAGTGACACTGCTGATCAATAAGACTATGGTATTCAACGCGGGTATAGTAATCTCTAATTCTGGCGCACCAATGGGAGGCCAAATAGGACTGGTAAGCCTAATGAAGTAGTATGTCGCAAAAGCACCACCAAAGAACAGAGCCTCACTCAAGAGAAAGATGTAGGTGACGAATTTGATATCTCCGTGACTCAGATCTGGCCAGACATGCTTCTGAACGGGAGGTTTTAGCCGATATCTGCGGGTCTCATGAAAAGCCCAACCACCTACCGCTACTATAAAAATTGCAAATATTCCAATCCCTGGAATCAGGGAGGCGCCTCGTAGAATTATTATTATGCCAAGGGCAGCAAATACAGTCCCTAAACCTACTATCGCAGGCCATAGTTGGTAGGCTTCAAAACCCTCGTGGCTATCTGTTTGCCCAACTTTGGCATGACTCATGATTGTCTGCCTAGAGGTTAATGAAATTGGATTTATTAACTTTCATCACTCTGTAGTTTGCATATAGAGACTATCTCAACTACCTAAACTTCGGTTCCTGAATATCGTTCCGCTGACCTCTTACGGAGCTCTTTCCGCCTCTCTGTCTACAGGATCATGCTAGTAAGAAATGAACCGTATTGTGAGATATCGACAGTTCGACTCTTGCACTTATCCCTCTGTATCCCATCTTCAAGACGAGATGGAGGTACTCAGTTTTTCACAGATTCATCTAATTGGCGCTCTAAGGAATACGGAAATGAGGGTTATTAGCAACATTAGGCCGATATTCAGCATGGAAAAAGCTCTACCCGTCTTTCTCAGGCGATGAAGCTCGTCTACCTTTCCTTCTCTTGCACACCTGACAATTTTCCGACCATAGATTAGGTTATTGTAATAAATGAAGAATACTAGGAGTGCGACTAAAAGCACCTTCGTTAGAAGGATTCTCGAGATTGGGTCAAAAATACTAATTCCGCCCAAATACCAGGATAGATTGTAGACACCCGTGCTAATGAGAATTAATAGTGTCCAGTTGATGAGTCGTCCGTACCGTTTAGCCAACCGTCCGACCAAAAGTGTTCTGCTTGCCTCGTCCTCGGTTCCTTTAGAGAAGATAGGCATTACAACTGCCCAAAAGAATAGGGACCCCCCAACTAAGAAAATCGCAGATAAGAGATGCAACCAGAGAATTACTAATTCAAAAGTTGCCATAATCAGCTGCCTCGAAAGACGTCCTTAAATTAACACTATTAGAATATTATCAATAATTCACAGATTCTATTGAACTTTCTATGTAACTATTGGATAATGAGGGTATAATCTCTACGATCAGAGGTAAGGTTAAATACGGGATAATCACTTTCTGGTGTACTACGAAGGAATTATGTTACTAGTTTACGATTACTGCTCCCCACGAATTGATCCATTTTCGATATAAGTGCAAATGAGTGTGGTTTGAGTGAAGTGTTATAATTGTACATCTACAGCCAAGATGGAATGCTCTGAGTGTGCTAGACCAGTTTGTCGATACCATTGTAATGTAATCTTTGATGAAGATACCAAAGCTTTCAAGAATCTCTGCGGATCTTGTTACGCCAAACTTCGGGCAACTATCGGGCTATTTACAGAAGGGAATCGTCGAAGAAGATATACCTATAGACGACGTTAAGCAAACCCTGTCTAATTAGCCGACATTAAAGCTCTCCAGAGAATTCCGGAGAAGTTTTTTCCTTATCGGTTCTCGGGAGCGTATATATATCGGGATAGAGGGTCTGTTCTAATGGCTCAGGATCTAGAAGCATATGATTCTATAGTTATCGGCTCTGGTCAAGGAGGAAACCCACTATCGGGTGCTCTTGCGGGTAATGGAGAACATGTTGCCCTGGTTGAACTTGAACATATAGGAGGATGTTGCATCAATGAGGGTTGCACTCCCACAAAGACAATGGTCGCAAGTGCTAGAGTTGCTTATCTTGCAGGACGTGCAAGAGAATATGGACTATCTGGTGGAGTAATAGAAAAAGGGATCACGGGGGTAATAGACCGAAAGAGAAAGATGGTTACAGACTTCCGATTGGGAGGGACAAAGAGACTTGAGAGTGCCGGCGTGGAAATCATTATGGGAGAAGGGAGTTTCTTAGGTCCCAAGAAATTACGAATTAGTTTGACAGGTGGAGGAGAGCGCATTATCACTGGAAAAAAGATATTCATCGACACTGGTGCTCGACCACGGATTCCTGATATCCCCGGGTTAGAAGTGATCCCTTATCTTACGTCTACGACCATTATGGAGCTCGATACACTCCCCTCACACTTGCTAATACTTGGGGGAGGCTATGTCGGATTAGAATTTGGGCAAATGTTCAGACGGTTCGGTAGTAATGTCACAATAATCGAGCGAGGTAACCAGCTAATGGCGAGAGAAGATACCGACATATCAGATGAGATGATTAAGATCTTTAAAGAGGATGGAGTCCAAGTTCTTCTCCGAACCAGCCCCGTAAGGGTAGTGAAGGATTCTGATGGGACCATAAAATGTACAGTTGAGAATCCGGAAGGAGAGGAAGTTATCTCGTGCTCTCACATAATGGTAGCTGCGGGACGGATACCGAATACTGACAGGCTCAATCTTGGTGCTGCAGGAGTATCATCTGACGCTCGGGGATATATCAAAGTGAACGACAAGCTTGAAACTGGGGTTCCTGGAATATATGCTCTTGGGGATGTCAAAGGAGGTCCGGCGTTTACCCATATCTCATATGATGACTATCGGGTCTTACGGACCAACTTGATAGAAGGGGGCAGCTCTACTACTGCTGGACGGCTAGTACCGTATACAGTATTCACGGACCCAGAGCTTGGGAGAATAGGGATGACTGAAAAGGAAGCCCGATCGAAAGAACGAAGAATTCTTGTCGCAAAAATCCCAATGAGTTATTCATCTAGGGCTTGGGAGGCTGGAGAAACACGTGGGGTAATGAAAGCAGTAGTAGATCAAGACACTAAGCAGATCCTGGGATGTTCGATTTTGGGTACTCAGGGGGGGGAGTTAATGTCGATGTTGGAAATAGCAATGATCGGAAAGGTTCCATATACGGTTGTCAAAGAAGCTGTATTTGCGCATCCTACGTTAGGTGAATCATTGAACACCCTCTTCATGAGCCTCGATTAAAACGATCTCTCGCGAAATATTCATAATATGTAAATAAGAATATCCGCCTTCCAAGATCTAAAGATTGACAGGAACCGATCATATATTCAAGGATAGGGAGAAGATATCCCATAGATTCATTCCTCCAAACCTACCCCATAGGGAGGAGCAGATTAATTCTCTTAAGAGCCTCTTTTTCAAATCTTTAGAGAACCCATCAAATGCTCATCTTCAAGTAGCTCAAATTGTCGGAGAAGTAGGCTCCGGAAAAACTGTGACTAGTCTTCATTTTGGGAAGATGATTCAACTCGAGGCAGAAAAAAGAGGAGTCTCCCTAAAGCACATTTACTTGAATCCCAAGGTTCATGGCTCCTCACGAATCACGTTATATCGTTATCTTGTTCGAAACGCGGCGCCAGAAGTTTTTTCGCAAAGCCTCAGCGCTGAAGAGTTATTGACCGAGCTAGTAAGCTACCTTCAAGCTAATGATACATACATACTGATTACCTTTGACGAGGTCGACTATTATGTCAAACACTCCAAAGATTCAATCTACGATCTGACTCGGCTCAATGAAATTTCTCCGGGTAGACCAGTTGGAGTGATTGGAGTGATATTTGCGGCACGGAGTACTGATTTTCATGATAAACTTGATCGAGCAGAGTTGAGTACTCTTGGGAACTTTCCGATAATGTTTCCCAGTTACAATCCCGAGCAATTACACGATATACTCCAAGAAAGGGTGAAGGATGGGTTTCAGGACGGAGTTATCACGAGTGATGTTCTAGAATATATTGCAGATATGGCTTCGGCGCCTCCCGTGAGTGGAGACGTGAGGTATGCATTATCTGTGTTATTTTATGCGGGGAATCTTGCTTTAAGTACAGGTTCCGAGAGGATAACGATTGATATCGTAAGAAACGTAGCCAATGCTACACATCCCTCAATTACTGACGAAGATATACTAAACCTATCGAAGAAGGGACGAATCTCGTTACTAGCCTTGGTTAGGGCATTGAGGGACAGCCGATCTGCCTATAGCTCTCTGCGGGATGTGAGATCTATATGCGGTATTATTTGTGAGGAATATGGGTTAAAGCCGTTCGATGATATTGAGGAGCATATTCAGGATCTTGCAGATAGAGACATAATCGATATAAAATCTCTCACCAAAATTGGAATAAGTGGTGTACCTACAGATACACTGGCTCAATATTTGAATGGACTGAACGACAAAATTAAGAAAGAGTTGAAGGGTGCTAAAGAGATTTAGGAGGGTTGGTGCCTACTAGAAGAGGTATACCTGAGGCGTTTGCTCCCTACCATCCTTGCTGGGAGTTCCTTCGTGTTTCTTCAGTGTTTTTCGCATTGTTTTCCCGGTTACAGTTTTCGGAAGAGATTCGATAAATTCGATCTCTTTGGGTACCTTGTAGGGAGCAATATTATCACGAGTAAAATTCCTAGTCGATTCTGCTAGATCTTTCGAGGGAACAAAGCCATCTTTCAGAACGATGAAGGCCTTAACCCTCTCTCTCTGGTCCGGATCTGCCACCCCTATCACTGCTGATTCTAGCACAGATTCATGCTCAGCAAGCACATCTTCAACTTCCTTCGGGCCTATAAGATATCCTCGGCTTTTAATTAGGTCGTCTGTTCTGGAAATATACCAAAAAAATCCATCTTTGTCAACCTTAACAAAGTCCCAAGTCAAGTACCAATCTCCGACGATTCTGCTCTTCCATTCCTCCTCTTGTTTTATGTAACCAGAAGTTAAGGCAACCCAATCCTTCTCCAAGGCTAGGTATCCAGTTTCTTCAGGATCGCATAGAGATCCATCTTTCCTAACAACAGCTACGGGGCAGCCACTCAACGGTTTTCCAAGTGATCCTAACTTCAGAACGCCTTGTCTGGTACATACGAATACATGACTCTCAGTTTGACCCAAGCAATCATAAAGCTCAGTTCCGATGCGTCGCTTCCACTCGTTAAATAATCCTGGCTCGACAGTTTCTCCTGAACTAAAAGCCATCTTGAGAGTCGACCCTGGATTCCCGATTATATCATCAGGTACCCGTAACAACCTCCGGTAGATGGTAGGATTTCCGAGTATGTGCGTGGCACCGTATTTTTCGAGGTAACTCCAGACCTTCTCGGGATCAAACCGACCTTGATATATACAGCATGAACCTCCTGCATAGAGAGTCCACCAAAAGCAGTACCCCCACGGCCACATCCAGGTCATCTCTATAGGAGTGAACATTCTATCGCCCTGATTCATGTGCAAGACGAATTTGGTATTGGGGTCGCCGACACTTATCATCCAAGCGTGTGTATGAGGAACGCCTTTAGGAAATCCTGTAGTTCCAGATGTATAGAGAACAAAAGCACCATCTTTGTTGGTAGTTCGATAGGCATCCAGATCGTCGCGCTCATGCTCCATCAAATTATCTATTGATTCATACCCTTCTTGCACCCCGTTGAGTGTGAGGATTTTCTTTAACCCCGATGTTCGGCTCTTAACCGCTTCTAGCTCCGGAAGAAGGTCGGGTGCCACAACTGCCATCTTTGCCTCGCAGTTGTTCAAGATAAACTCGAGCTCTCTTTCCTTGAACAGTGTACTTGTCGGAACAGCGATCGCTCCCAACTTAATGATGGCCAAGTTAATCGCCAAATACATCGGATGATTTCCCATTCTTACGAGTGCTCTATCTCCGAAACCTAGTCCTTGCCTCTTCAGTACGTTTCCTATCCGATTCACAATACCTTGAAGCCTTGCGAAGGAAAAAGTCTCATCTTCATGGTATATGGCGACTAACTTATCGCCATCATCTCTATCAGCCCACCTATCCAACGCAAGCGATGCCATATTGAAGGTATCAGGAAGGTTGACCTCATAGAATTGATCTATGAAATTTCTTGAATACCAGTCTATCAGCTTCTGGTTCAACCAAGGTTACCTCTCTAGGCACCTAGGTCTAATCCAAATCATTGTCCCGGGTTACATCAGCTGAGTACAAACGTCTACTAATGCCAAATTGCCCTTCTTAACGATTTCTAGCCCCTTTCTTAGAGCATCTCTAACTTCTGATGGATCCTCTACTGGACCTATGCCGAACGCCCCAAATCCTCGGGCAATAGTGGCGAAGTCTGGTGGTGGTGAATCGATCGCATTTCCAATTACAGCAGTACTCGGATCTCTACCCCGGAATTTAGCTATGCTTTGGGAGTGCTGGTAGTCGTTGTTGTACGACCTATTGTTGTGCATGACTACAAAAATGGGAATTTTATGATGAGTGGCTGTCCAGATCGCAGAAGTAGTCATGAGGAGGTCTCCATCAGGCTGTAGATCTATGATTATCTTGCCATTCCCTCGGTTGGCCAACGCCACCCCAATTGAGGCACCTAACCCATAGCCTAGACCAGCCCCTCCGTTAGCTCCGAAGGATAAGTTTGGTCTATCATATGCCCATAGTCTCTGCTCCCACCTTGTCCGCTGAGACAGACTTCCTGAAGCTACTACCCAGTCTTCGTCTTTTATTACCTCCCATAGTTCATGTGCAAGCCAAGCAGTGGAAATCGGTTTCATGTTACTTTCGCTTTTTGCCTGCTCTAACCATTTCGTCTTCATGTCGTCATGTTCGGCCTTAAGTCGCACGAATCGCTCTCGATAAACCGATTCTCTGGTTGGGTCCTTCTTGATAAGATCTCTACATAATGAAGTAAGGTATGGGATTGCAGTGCTAGTATCAGCCGCGATTGATAGATCTACAGGTGGAAGTTTCTGGAAGTCAGTTATAGTACTCCGGGTATAGAGATCTCGTAAGCTGATCTGAATAACCTTCGCGTCGTCCCTAATCAATGGCTTAGTCTCGCGTGTTTGTCTGTCGCTAATCGATATAGCCCCATACAAATCGATGGTGTCTAATGCCAATATCAGATCGGCATCTTTTCTAAGTTCTGAACCCGTAAGATCTAGAGGGTGAGTCTTCGGGAAACTCAGGCGGCTTCCTAAGTCAATCACAGGTGCAGAAAGAGTTTCAGCGAGTTCTACCAAACTATCGACGGCATTCGGATTTCTACCAACAGCGTCTGCAAGGATTACTGGATGAGATGCATCCACTAATAGTCTAGCTGCCTTATTCATCGCCTCTAGATCTCCTTGAGCTGGAGCTGGGATTGGATATAGTTCAACTCTAGGAAGATTCATAGGTTCAGTCAGTTTTTGTTCTTGCAAATCTGCATCGAAGCATATGTATACGGGCCCTTTTGGTTCAATCATAGCGCTCCTATAACCCCTCATTATCGATTCTGGAAAGCTTGAGACACTAGCAGGTTGATCATCCCACTTGACGTATTCTCTGACGAGATTCCCCTGCAGAAGACCGGTGTGTATCCAATCGATCCAAGGCCTTCTCTTAGTTATATCCATAGGACCGGTCCCGCCCATAACTAGGACTGGGACCTTGTCGACAAAAGCGTTGAACATCGCCATTGATGCATGTAGCAACCCTACGGTATCATGAAGCATTACAGCCATAGGCTTTCCTTTAGCCTTGAAGTATCCATGTGAGATGGCGACTGCGATCTCTTCGTGGCATACCTCTATCACTTCAGGATTGCTATTACCACCGTAATTTACAACTGAGTCTTGGAGGCCTCTGAATGTTGCTCCAGGGTTCAAAGCGACATATTCTATCCCATACGCTTTCAACATATCAACTACGATATCTGATCCGTATTCAGCCTTCGATACTACTGTTTTCTCTTGAGACATGAATCAGTTCGAGTTAGAGTAACTAAAATACATTACCGAAACGAAAAAATTAATCTATCCAAGCATATTTCCCATAGTACCCTGGGTCGCTTAAGCATAATGGCTGCAAAGAAAGCAAGAGTATTTGGAACTGTTATCGTAATGTTATCTGGGACATATAATATTACAACGACTGTTGGTGCATTAATCATACTAACTCTCACCGAGGTTGACAGGCCTCCAACCCAGGATGCACTCGTTGCATTCGTTATGATTTCGCTATCCATAGCTATTATCTCGTTAGGTACTGGGCTGTTTATGTTTGGAAACGAGAAGAAGAGCGTTCGTGTCGGTCAGCTTCACCTTCTAACAGTATATGGAATTCTCACGATCTCGATCAGTATTATCGGATTATCATTCCCGGGAACCATAATTATGATTCTTTCGGGTATCCCATTGATAATATTTGGAGTGCTTCTTATAACATCTGATATCCTGATGAAGGTCACCAATAAAGATGATTTCGACAAGGATCCCTGACGACCTGCTCGACCTAAATCATACGCTGCTCTCCGGTCAGGCATTTGGATGGAATGAAATCAATGGATTTTGGTATGGAGTTGCTTATGGCCAAGTATTAAAAATAAAGCAGGACGGAGATCGGTTACTGTGGGATGCTAGTGACGTAGACAATACTCACGATTTAATCAGGAAATACTTCAAACTAGATGAAAATCTTCCGAAGCTCCTAGAAAGATTTGAGGATCTAGATTTTTTTATTCAGAGGGCTATGACGAGGTTTAGGGGCCTTAGGCTGCTAAATCAGCAACCCTGGGAATGCATTCTCTCGTTTCTATGTTCTAGTCACTCGAATATCAAATCAATCAACAATATGATAAATAATCTTTCTATGAAATTTGGAGAGAGAATAGAATTCGATGGGATGACGTTTCATACAATTCCTAGTCCTGAGGCTCTAAGCCAGGCCTCGGCGAATGATCTCCTGTCCTGTAAAGTTGGATATAGAGCTAACTACATAAAAAAAGTAGCCCACGAAGTATCTGAAGGTATCGTTGACATTAACGCTCTCATGGCTCTCGAGTATGATGTTGCAAAATCTAGATTATTAACATCAGAAAATGGCCACAAAATCATGAAAGGGGTGGGCCCAAAGGTTGCGGATTGTATTCTCCTATTCTCTATGGAAAAGAACGAAGCATTCCCTTGCGATATATGGATCTCAAGGGTAGTTCTAGCGAATTATAATCATCTGCTAGATAACGATCTCCTAGCCAGTCTCTCCAGATCTATCGAGCGTAAGATACCACTGTCAGGTGGAACATACTTGAAGATAGGAGATGTCATGCGACGGTATTTTGGGCCTAATGCAGGTTACGCCCAGCAGTACCTTTATGCACTCATACGTCAAGAGTCTGGTAGATAGCTGACGGATTAATTATCCACTCAGATAAATGAAGGGCGTTTAGAGAGGAGTAGTGGTAACGACGAGGGAGCAAAGGGCATTTTACCAGATAGCTTATGGCACTCAATTACAAGGTCTTCAGGTTTCATACTACTGATCTTCCCGGTTTCCCGGTCTCTTATCGAGAGTACCCCACCCTCTACTTCTCGGTCACCATATATTACGACAAATCGTATCCACTCTTTCTCCGCTTCCCTAACCTTCTTGTTAATACTCTCATTCCTATCATCTACATCAGCTCTAATATTTTCCAACCCTAGATTCTCTGCTAGGTTAATAGCCGCTTGAAGATGTTTACTAGATACCGGTAATATTCTTAATTGAATTGGTGAGACCCAGAAAGGCAAGGAGGGACGCTTCCCCTCATTTTGCATCCTCCGTGACTTCTCTAAGAGCGCATAAATGCACCTCTCGATTGCTCCACTAGGCGAGTTATGTAGAATTATAGGAGATATCTTCGCACCTTCTGGGTCGGTGTAAGTAATGCCATAGCGTTCTGCGTTTTCTACGTCGATCTGATCTGTAGATAGGGCCGATGCCTTATCGAGATTGTCGATGTAATTGAACTCCCACTTGAAGCTGAAGTAGAAGAACCGCTCAGGCCATATTTCCACAAGAGCGGGCTTACCCAAGCTCTTTACTAGTGAAATTAGGAAATCCTTATTGTTAGCATAGAACTCCTCCGTAAATCGCATAGCAAGCTCGTAGTCATTTTTATCTATCCCTATGTCATTCAGTACCTCTACAGATAGATTAAACCTAGTGAAGGCTTCAGTTTTAGCTTGGTTCATGTCGAGACAAAATGCATGACAATCGGGCATTGTGAAAGCCCGCAGTCTCCTAAGTCCAACAAGCTCTCCGCTCTTTTCTCTCCTGAAGCTATATCTCGTAAGCTCATACATCTTGAATGGTAGATGTTTATACGAAATTTGGCAATCCTTAGCAATAAGAAATTGTCCAAAACAAGCACTAAATCTGAGAAAAAGTTCCTTATCTTCCGATCTAACGATATACTGTCTTGCGGGGAATCTTTGGAGGTAGCTTTCTAAGCTTGGATGGTTGGGATCATACATTATGGGAGTTTCAACCTCAACAGCGCCGTATTCTATGACCTTTTGAGTTACATATCTCTCCAGTAAGGATTTCATCAACCTGCCTTTCGGATAATAGCGAAGGTTTCCTTGATCAGATCCAGGTTCATAGTCTACTAGGGATAATCTCTTCATTAACTCTACATGAGGAGGAACTTGAGATACAGTCCTAGATTTTTCCATTTCATATTTAACTAGTTTTTCAAGCAGCTTAGATGATGAGAAATCATACCCAGCAAGTGGCTTCAAGTCGCCGTCAGTTCCAAGAATACACCATCGAGAAGTCATCGAAACTTCTGCCTTCAGGGCTTTCGAAGTGTCAACGACATCGCTAGAAGTTCCAGAAATTACCTTAAACTGCTCAGCAAGAGGGTGACCCTTAACCTTGATGGTAAACGACTTTGTCCATCCAAATGGGCTTCTATGGACTTCGAATCCTTTATTTCGGATATCGTTCTCTAATAACTTCAATAACTTGAGAGCGCTGCCTGGTGGTGCTAGGTCACGACTAAGATGAGAGTAAGGGTAAAGAACAATCTTTTTTGTCTTCAGAGTATCTAGTGAAGAAGAGAGTTCTTCGGAGACTTGCGCCAATATCTTCTCCGAATCGCCTTTCTCTACGGTGATGAAGAAAACTACATGATCGTCAAGTCGTACAGGACCTCCGGGAACGTCATCTGCTATTTCTACTTCTTTGGAGATCGGAGAGTATTCTAGGAAATCTGAATGTAACTGGAGGATTCTCAATGATCTTCTCCTTCGAATTTCTTTCGCATCTCATGGTTAAAGGTTACTGCGTGAATTGGATCCTAGGTCGATTTAAAAAAGGCTATCGCCCAGAGATCGTTATGATCCAGTACAGGTACATTATCGTGATTCTGTTCGTTGTAGTTAATGCACTTCTACTTGCCACCTTTATCAGTATTACAAGTCAATCTAGATTCGTGAGTTCTGACTTCTCAGGGGCTGTACCTAGATCCTTTTTCCTAGAGATCATAGAAGATACACCGTTATCGACTGAACATGCAGGTTGGTCTTGTATTGTTATAACCAGCAACGGCCAATTGGTCCTCTCAGGAACGGGATCATCTTTGCATATATTGAGAATCGGGCCGCCGTATCAGATCGAGTGTAATAAAACTACGGATATTGAAGGAAATATTTTTTTCTATCTTAAGCTCATGTTCATTCCGGATGGGGATGAGCTCCCTACCAGCAGATATCTAGGGAGCGCTAACATTAACGAAGATAATCCAATAGGTAGAATCTCATGGCCTACTAGATGAGATGGTTTTTCGGTTAACTCCAAACTAAGGACTGAGCGGTGTTCATTACGATCCGAACTAACTAGCTGAGTCGCAGTTATAGGCGGATTAAACACCGGTAGGCTTTCTTGATGATTTTTCTACAGACTTCTTTGGAAGTTTGGTAGTCTTGGGCGGGAGATTCCAGTCTTTTATCGCCTTAATATTGACATCATATTGAGTTCCTCGTCTAAGATCGACTGATACGCGTAGACGTCTAGCATCCGCCACTGATACTCCAGCACGTTGCAATTCAGGTAACGAAAAGCCTCTGCCCTCTCGAAAACCGCTTGGTCTATTCACACGAGAGGAAGGTTTGGTTCTGTTCGGTATAATGGTGGCCTTGGCCTTTGAAGATATATTGCGCTTCTCCGTTTGAATCGTGCCCTTTTTTCCTGTACGGTCTTCTTTCTGTTTAGTCGTTTTCTTTTGTTCCGCCAAAGCCATCAATCGTCTAGGGGTTGTAATTAAAAACTCTTCTAACTAGAAGGTAGTTTGTTTATAATGATGTCAGCTGTATATTAAGAGTAGAATAGATGGTGTATTGTTCTATTTACTTTCTAACCCCTTTTTGAACAGTATCCAAATAAAATGGATCAGAATGTCGTTAGGATAAGGACTACATATATAGATGGATTTGCGGATACGTGATTAGCCCGCGGTAGCTCAGCTTGGTAGAGCTTCCGACCCATGAGGGGAAGATGCTGTAGAAGTTGGCCTGGGCTAACCTTGCCAGCCTATCAAGCTTACAGAAACCGGACTGTCGTCGGAGAGTTGTAGGCGTCCAAAGCCTCTACTCGGCGTATTCAAAAGGGGGGTTCCCCCATGAAATTCCGACCCGCGGGACATTTTCGCAATAATAAATCAGTTACTTCTACAATACCAATAGGAATATTGAGATTAAGTAAAAATCAGTGTTCAACTATAATAAAAGCATAAAGTTTTTGAATAGGTGGCTAGGTTTAGCCGTTTCGAGATACCTGCTTCTATGTCAACAATCCCCATGTTATTGGCCGGGGGCATAATAATCATAATCCTAGCATATTTTGCTCTCAGGTTGAGAACCTTAAATGGTAAAGGTGCTATTGCTACAATCGTCATAGGTATGGCCGTCCTTATTGGCGGTAGCCCTAGTTGGTTTATTCTAGTCTTGACATTCTTCGTGTTGGCTGCGATTTTTACCAGATTTAGATATTCTATAAAAGCTCAGATTGGCTTTGCTCAAGACAAAGGTGGAGCCAGAGGTTGGCCGAACGTTGTTGCTAATGGTGGTATTGTTGGTATTCTGGGTATTCTTGAATTTATTTCCAGTGAACCGATCTTCGTCGCAGCGTTTCTTGGAGCAATGGCCACAGCTATGGCAGATACTATGGCTACAGAGCTAGGATTGCTTAGTAAAAAAGCTCCAAGATATGTGTTTAATCTACGTAAAACGGTAAGCCCTGGAACATCGGGTGGGATTACGTTAGTTGGAACTGTATCCTCGATTGCGTTTTCATCAATAATTGGGGGCGTGGCGTATTCTGTAGGGCTTTTACCCATTGGTATTGAACAGATCTTCTTGATCGCTGTCGTAGCCGGCGTACTTGGGACATTTGTTGACAGCATGCTCGGAGCCAGCATACAAGGACTGTATCTATCAGAGGATAAGAAGGGATTTACTGAGATTCGACGGCCAGATTCGAAGCTTGTAAAGGGATTCAGATGGATCGATAATAATGTGGTAAATGTGATAGGAACTCTTGTAGGTGCTCTGACAGCTGCCAGTTTGTTTTTGATAGTGTAGCATTAGTCTGGGAATAAGAACGTAGTATTCAAGATCCCCCGAAGCTCATCTAGATGAACCCTACTCTGTTTCATACTATCTCTGTCCCTAATCGTAACGGTATCATTCGCTAAGGTTTCAGTATCGATCGTGAGACATTTTGGAACTCCGATTTCATCAGCCCTTCGGTACCGCCTACCTATTGACCCAGAACGGTCGTAAAATGCATTGAAGTCTTTCCTAATTTTTGACAAGACCTCTGCAGCCTTTTCTTCCATTCCATCCCTGTTTACTAGGGGGAACACACCAATTTGAATCGGGGCAAGGTAGGGCTTAAGCTCTAAAACATCTCGTTCCTCATGCTTTGTTAGAGAGTGTTCCAGTATTGCCCAGATACTCCTGTCTACACCCATAGATAGCTCAAAGATATGAGGAACTACCTGCGCCTCCCCATCCATGACTGAATGTTCCCGTCCGCTAGTCTGTCCATGTCTGACAAGATCATAGTCAGTTCTATAGTTGCATGCTACTAATTCTGTCCAACCCATACTAGTCTCAACTTCAAAATCGAAGGCAAAAGAGGAGTAGAACGCTCGCTCAGCGTCTGACAGCAGTCTAAAACGCGCACGGGTCATATCTAGCCCGGTCTTTTCATAGAACGATTGCAAGAGAACCAAATAATAGGCTATCATTTGACTTGGTAGAATTCCTTTCTTTAAGAGCTCCGAGCACGACATATTTTGGCTCTTTTTGCCGTCCAGGCAAACACGCAGACGATTCTTACTGATTCCATCATATTTCTGAAACACGTCACTTTGGTTCGGATTGAAGAAGATCTCAATTTCGCATTGGTAGAATTCCCTTAATCTAATCATGCTTTGCCTAGGTGAAATTTCATTTCTAAAGCTCTTTCCGAACTGGGCAATAGCAACGGGTAATTTGCATCTCATCACTTTAAAAATCCGGAGAAAATCGACGAAGATACTCTGACACGTCTCCGACCTAAGGTACGCCTCCTCCTTGTCTCCACCTATCTCGACGCTCATCATCAGATTGAATTTTTTTGTACCCCCAAAATCTGCGCCACACTTTGAACAACGGATCAGATGTTTCTCTATCAGATCATCAAGTTCCTTTTCGCTGCTTCCTTCAGTCACCAACGTCCCAGTCTTCTCCGAAACTAGCCTATCTGCTCTAAAAATAGATCCGCACTTTTTGCATTTTACAATTGGATCAGTGAAACTATCCAGGTGCCCAGATGCACGGAAAACGTCCTTAGTCATTATTTGAGATCCATCTATCTCTAGCATACCATCCTTCCTGAGAAGTTCTCTTCGCCATACCTCCACAAACTTGTTCCTGAAACCAACCCCCAAAGGACCATACTCCCAAAAGCCCGCTGGTCCAGAGTAGATTTCAGATGACGGGAAAAAGAAACCTTTCTCTAATGCTAATCGCATAATCCGATCGTAGGACAAATCTCAAACTTCACCTTATCTTCTTTGATTTATCGTCTTCAGGCGGGAATGACTTCCCTATCGGTCATAATATCGATTTTCCTAAGGATGGAATTATTAATAGATTGAGATATAGAAAAAAGTTCAATTTTGGACGTTTACCGCCTACGCCTACCTTGCCAATTCTGGCCTGGCATCCTTTTGAGGGTTTCCCGTTTGACGAAGGTTCTTTTATACCTAAATTTCGGTATAGGCGAATGCCTCTCCTTTGCCGGTAGTTTGGGAGTTTGACCTCTTACTTTACCTGCTTTCGTAAGGCTTCCGTGAGTCGGCATACTATCAAGATGGGCTTCCTACTATTCCCCTTATTAACCTTGACGTCTATAATGACGATATTCTACCACTCTTATCCCGAGTCAAGAGACCGAGTTCATCCTCTACCTTGATAAGTTCATGTGAATCTAAAACGGGTCCATCCCTACATAAGATAAGATCACCGACACAACAACTACCACATAGTCCGATTGCGCATTTCATTATCCGCTCTAGGCTTGCCTGAACCTCTATACCTCTAGCAATAGATAATTGCACAACCTTCTGCATCATAAACTCTGGTCCACAAACGTATACCATGTCAATTTTTTTTTTGCCCATCAAGCTATTTAGGGTCTTAGGCGCTTGGCCCTTAACCCCGATACTACCATCATCAGTAGTTAGTATTAGCTCTCCCTTATCAAAATCCATTAACTTAGTAGCTTTCGCCAAAAAAGGAAGTTCGGATCTTGTTTTGGCCGCTAACAGCAGAGTAACCTCGCGATCTTCGGACAAAAGTGCTTCAGCAAGCGGGATAAGAGGCGCTATTCCGGTCCCTCCTCCGACTAGGGCGGCCGACCTTCCTTTAAGTTGAAAGCCTCGACCGTATGGTCCTCTAACCCCGATGAGTTCACCAGTCCTCATCTTGTATAGACTGTTACTACCCTCGGCCCAAGGCTTTACCGTCACTGAAACACTCCCAGACTTGATATTAGAGAGACTTAACGGGAATTCATCTACCCCAGGAATCCAGAGCATGATAAACTGTCCAGCCGTAGCAGCTGAACATTCGTCATCAGCGAATTCAAAGGTCTTCATTGTAGCGCTCTCATTCTGAACGCTCAGAATCTTGCATATTCTGGGCCTATTAACGCTTGTGAGCAATTCCAATGATACCTTTTAGGTCGTCATGCCCTTTTTCTTCTAGATATTTTATTATTCCATCGACTATCTCTTGAAACAAAATCAAGTCTCTGCTAGCTATAGCTGTACCAACTTGGACAGCAGTCGCCCCAACCATAAAAAATTCTATAGCGTCTTCCCATGTGGTTACGCCCCCACAACCAATTATAGGAATATTCAGGGATTTGTACAATTCATACACACACCTAATCGCTACTGGTTTTAGAGCGGGTCCAGAAAGCCCTCCTACTCTATTATGTAGAATCGGTCTACCTATCTTTAGGTCTATCACCATACCCTTCATGGTATTCACAGCGGTTATACCGTCCGCGCCAGCCTCTTCCGCGGCTTTGGCAATTTCGATAACGTCAGGAACCATGGGAGTTACCTTGACAAAGAGTGGTTTTTTGGATTTTTGCTTAATTGCTGAAGTAAGTTCATATACAGATCTGGGGTCACTTCCGACTTCAACCCCAACATTGCTAACATGAGGACATGAGAGGTTAAGCTCGTACGCCTGACAGGGAGTATCTTCAAAAGAGTCCACTATTTTGGCAAGCTCCTCAGGAGAACTCCCGAATACGCTTACTATTATCGGCATGTCTAACCAGTCTGCTTCCCTTAACTCCTCGGAAAATGCTTCACATCCAGGATTTGGAAGGCCCATCGCGTTAAGATACCCTCCTTCTACTTCTACGAGGGTTGGAGCACTGTAACCATCGTTAGGTTCGAGACCGATAGACTTGGTAACAATGCCGCCAGCCCCAGACTTCTTGATTCTCATGAATGTCTTCGGAGAAATCCCCAATATACCAGAAGCTAAAAGAGTCGGGTTCTCAAGCTTTAGGCTCGAGATGGCAACAGAGATATCTACCATTGCAAATCCAGCTCGATAAAACCGTTCATCTCTTTAATAAATTCACTATAATCGAATTATGAGTCATACTTAATTAGGGCTTTCATTTTTCGTTCTCTAGATTTGGGAAAATCCAAAGAGAACCTGAAAAAAAGGAAAATCACTGGTGGTAGGAAACGAGCTATGAGGAGTAGAAGAGCGTATGAAAAGAACTCTTACCCCATCGAGACCGTGGTCGGCGAATCCCAGAATAAAGTTAGAATGGTTAGAGGTGGCAATATCAAGATTGGAGCGAAATCGGCTCTATTTGTCAATGTTGCTGATCCCTCTTCAAAAAAAGTTACTAAACTCAAGATCGAATCTGTCACGTCCAATTCAGCGAGCCGGGATTATGAAAGAAGAAGGATAATAACCAAAGGAGCGATCCTCCAGACTGAGTTAGGGTCGGTCAAGGTTACTTCTAAGCCAGGCAGAGATGGTGAGATTAACGGTTTACTCCAAAATAAGTAATCTACAATGAAGGAATATGGCAAACTCATAATCTGGGTTGATTACTTTAACTCAGCTATAAAGAGATCAGAAGGTAGACGTGTTCCTCTTAGCTCTGCAGTGCGGGATCCGACGTTACAAGAGCTTGTGCACGCTACTAAGGGGATAGGCTATTCCCCCGAGCCTCAAGAAGGATACTATCCCAAACGTAGTAAGGTCAAGTCTGGCTACGTATCACTAACGAAAAAAGTAAGTAAGAGTATCACGGTTAAGAAGGTAGCGAACAGACTAGTACAAGTTAAGGGAGAAAAGAAACAGAGTAGTGGTAGGAGATAGAGTACATGTGCGAAACACTGATATGCGATAAATTAATCGGCGAAGAGGTTAACTGAGTGTCAACATCGCAATATAGACGGTTCACGGATGAGATCATGACTTTCTTAGGAAAAAAAGTCGCTGTTGAAACATCGGATAACCGCACGATTAAGGGAGTTCTTGTAGGGGTCAGTGAAAAAATGGATCTAATACTGAGTGAACCTGTAGGAGTAGATGAAGGTGTTATGAAAATGGTTCTAAATGGTGAATTTGTTAAGGAAATAAAGTTGTTAGAGAAGCCTTTTGACCTAAGAGCACTAAGTGATCGGTTGACCAGAGTTTTTCCAGGGATGGTATCTCTAAGAGAAGATCTCCAGATAATCACGGTAATGGATAAGATAAGGGTATCAGAACAAGGCGTGACCGGTGAGGGACTCGCTTTTGATAAGGTTAAGGGTGTCTTCGATGAATTTGTTAGAGAGAGCAAAGAGACGGATTAGAGTATTAGTGCAATAACTCGAAGTAGAAAAATAATTCAGATTACTCGTCACACTAAAAGATTTATTATTACTGGCCCTGTTCGGGGTTATCCCGATACTGTATCGTGCGCTATCGACGGCCCTGAATGAAGATATGATTTACAGGGTCTACCCAGAGGCGCCACAAGTGGAGGGAGCCCCGGAAAAGAGGCCAGATGAGTGATTATCATATCGTGACTCTCGGCTGTTCAGAGACGGGGTACACTTTATTTCGGATGAAGGTTTGCATATAGACTCCTGTCTTCTGTAACGTGAACGACATATGAGAAGAAAGATAACACCTAGAGTTCTAGACAGCATTCAGAACTTCATTATGAAGTTAAGTCAAGAGTCCGAAGAGGGTGCATTAGTAGTTGTCGAAGGGCCGAAGGATGTACAAGCACTCCGTTCACTTGGCTTCATGGGTAAATACCATATGCTGTGCTGGAATGCAGGTCTCTCACGACTTCCAGCAGAGATGATACTACACACTAAGGTTATTCCGCTCTTAGATCTCGATAAAGAGGGTCGAGCTTTAACCAAAAAAATCATAGTTACAGCAGAAAAAATAGGAGTTAAGGTGGATCTGTTCTTCTGGAGACAGATAGTCCCGCTAACAAGGGGTTCTATAACCGAGATTCAAGAGCTGATAAGATTTAGTGATGATGCATTCCCCGTGACCATGACTGACTAACTAATTTAATTAGATTAGGTCTTCGTCTAAAGAGATTATGCGGATGCTCTCAACGTTAAAATAACGTTTAGCCAACAACCTAGCCCGTTCAGCATTCCTACCGCTTCTACCAACGACCTCACCCTTATGACGTTGGTCTACCAGTATCAATGCGGCCTTCGTCCCCCCAGGTTTTTCGGACATCCTGATCTCACTAATTTTACGAGTATTTAGAGCATTAATGATGAAATCTTTAGGATCCTCAGCATACTCCACTACCTCAACTGGTTTTCCAAGTTGCTTCTCAGCACTTTTGATCGAAGACCCGCCCTTTCCTATTGCCAGACCCATATCGCCTTCATTCACAACAAAAATAATGCGATTCATCTTCTCATCTAGAATACAATCTCGGGCAGTAGCCCCGCTGATGCTCTGAAAGAGAGAAATTCGTCCTAATTCTTCGGAGGTGAGCTTGATTGTCTCAGGCATGCAGTCTTGTTCACTAAGGATTTTTTTAATGTCTGCTTTGAGAGATTTAAGTTTATTCGAAGCACTGGAACTAGATTACAATTCGGATCTATCGGGTACTATCGTAGGGGAAGAGATTATTGCTTAAGAAGTCCAATATTAGCGTCTCCTGAACTCTTAATCGCTACAACAGATATCCTATGTTGTCTGCCACAGGTTTTACCAAGGGCCATAGAATTTCCTTCATAATATATTGTAGGGATTTTTTGGGAATCTGCGTCTTCTAGGAGTCTCTTTCGAGGAGGCGCTTCGAGCGATGATGAATAAATAATTAGTAAAGAGTCTTTTATGGAATTCGAAACTTCTTTTAATCCAAGGACGCACTCTCCGGTCTTTAACGCTTTTCTCATTACAGTCTGAAGAATCTTCTGATCCACCATTCTACTTCCCTCTCATGAAGACGTCGATCATCCCAGTACCGAGCGGGATCGGTAATCCTACTATTACGTTCTCAGTTACTCCTTTAAGGCCTTCATGCTCACCTTTTACTGCTGCATCGGCAATTGTAGGGACCGTAATCTCGAAGGCAGCTCGAGCTAGAACACTAGATTTGGTACCGGCGATACCGTGTCTGCCTATCGACTGCAGGTATCCTTTTGAAGTCATAAGATCCGCAACCAAGTAGATATGTCGGATATCAACTTCTAGGCCTTGTTCCTCAAGCGTGCCCATTAGTTCCTTAACCAAAGCAGTTCTTGCAGCCTCGATACCTAGCGTAGTGTTGATCTCATGTATGTTATTGGTGGTAGTCCTAGTGGTATCAACTCCCTCCACCTTGAATACCTTAGACAAACTGGAGCCGGAGGTATGAATCAACCACTCATCCTTTGGTTTGACAACGGTGACACGGGTGATTCCAGGAATGCCTTTCACTTTAGTATTCAACAGCTTATTCCTAAGGACAAACAATGATTGAATGTTAGCGTTCTCTACAGATACAGTAACACTCTTTCTATCCCTACCAATCTCAACTTTCTTCTTCGCGCCCGCGACGCCTTCAGCCACCATATCTATATCGCAATCCCTATCCTTCAATAGACTATCATTAAGAACGAGTTTTACCTTACCAGTGTAATCAATCGTACAAGAATCGAGGAGATCCGACGCTTTGGTGAATAGTATGCTCCTTGCTACCTTTAACGCTTTCTCATTGGAACTGCGACTTTCTTTATCTAGATAGACCTCCATAGATGGTTTAGATGGTATCTTTCTAGCATCTACCAATTCGATTAACCGTGGGAGACCCAATGTAACGTCCCTTTCTGCTACACCTGCAAAGTGGAATGTCCTAAGTGTCATCTGGGTACCTGGCTCACCGATCGATTGCGCCGCGACTATTCCAGATGCTTCACCGGGCTCAACTGTCGCCTTCTTCAGTAAATCAACGGCTTTCTTGCATACACTGTTGAAATGCTCGCCACTAATGGGATTGCTCTTTAAAGAATCTCGTAGATCGCTTACAATTCTTGGATTCAGATTTCGCTCGTATTTCCTGAGTATAGATAATATCTCCTTCTCAGAGGACTTACCCTTCTTAAAGGTCAGTGCTTCAGTTTCGATGAGACGTTCGACGTTCACAGCTCGTCCATGGTCACTTTTAGCTGGATCCACTCCGTCTTCTCCATAGGTGAATTCCATGATGTTGCCATGAGGATCTCTTGCCGTCAGATCGTATTCGACTTTGATATGTTCTAAGGCATTTACCAGACGGCGCTGCATATATCCACTCTGCTGTGTTCTTACAGCGGTATCGACTAATCCTTCTCGTCCACCCATAGCGTGGAAGAAGAATTCTATTGGATCTAGTCCTTCTCGATAATTTGACTTTACGAATCCGCTTGCATCTGGCGATTGGTCCCCCGGCTGAAAATGAGGCAATGCCCGACTCTGATAGCCGTTATGAATTCTTCTACCTCTAACCGATTGTTGTCCTAGCGCTGCAGTCATCTGTCCGATGTTAAGACTCGATCCTCTGGCTCCAGTGCGTGCCATCACTACCCCGGCATTATCTAGTGGGAATGTCGTATCTGCAACCTTTCCGGCTCCATCTCTAGCTTTTGCGAGCTCTCGAATGGTGTAAAATTCTAGTGCCTCCTCAGGAGACATCCCTCTCGTCAATTGCAATGTCTTCTTCTTGTATTGACTATTTAGACCTCGTACTTCTTCATATGTATCAGCCAATAGACTCTCGATGTCTTCTTTTGCGGTCCCAGCCAAGGTAAGCTCATTATAACCATAAGTGAATCCACAAAAGCTCAAATATTCTTTCAGAAGGGAACAAATCGAGTTCAGGAATTTGCGGGCTTCATCAGGTCCATAGTCTATCGCAATTCTATGAAGGATACTATCTGGTTCCTCCGCACCGATTGCAGCTCTATCAATGACGCCACTAAGGAGTTGTCCATTCTTTATTACAACGTCATTTTTGGGCGTTCCCTTCAAGCCCCTACCCCATTTTGATGCCATTACATAGTTGAAATCTTTGGGGAGGAATAGGGAAAATAGTTGCTTCCCATCATAGAGAGATTTTTTCGAATCAGCTGGACTAGGTAGTGGACCAGAGTAACCACCTGCATATGCAAGCTTAGTGAAATCCTCTCTTGTTAAGGGGCTTTTGCCATTAGTCAACAGGTAAGCGGCTGTTAAAAATTCCCTAATGGCCCCAATAATAGGCCCTCCATATCTAGGAGAAATTAGCTGATCATGAACTTTCATCAGCATTGCTGCTTCTGATCTGGCTTCTTCACTTTGTGGAATGTGGAGATTCATCTCATCTCCGTCGAAGTCGGCATTATATGGTGGACAGACAGCGGGATGGAGACGGAATGTTCTGCAAGGAAGGACCCTGATGAAGTGTGCCATAACCGACATACGGTGAAGGGATGGTTGTCTGTTGAAGATTGCAATATCTTTATCCACCAGATGCCTCTCGACGATAAATCCTGAGGCTAATGTATCTCGTATTATTTCTCGATCCGTAACGTAATCTAGCCTAATTTTTACCCCATCAGGTCTTATCACGTAGTTAGCGCCTGGATGTCCCTCCGGTCCGGTCATCACTAGTTCTTTCAAGAAATCAATGTTCCAAGGAGAAACTTTTTCAGGAATTGTTAGTTTCTTGGCCACCTCAAAGGGTATTCCAACTTCAGAGATATCGAGACAAGGATCTGGTGAAATAACTGTTCGGCTAGAAAAATCTACTCGTTTACCTGAGAGACTACCCCTAAACCTTCCCTCTTTTCCCTTGAGTCTTTGACTAATGGTCTTGAGAGGCCTGCCCGATCTATGGTGAGCCTGGGGAATTCCAGATACCTCATTGTCAAAGTAGGTCGTCACGTGATATTGTAGAAGGTCAACCAAATCCTGAACTATGAGTGGCGGCGTACCAGATTCCTTACTCTCCTTTACCCTTTGATTAACTCTAAGGATATCAACGATCTTGTGCGTCAGATCATCTTCTGATCGTATTCCAGATTCTAGAGTGATAGATGGCCTTACACCGAGAGGAGGGACGGGTAGTACCTGCAGAATGAACCACTCTGGGCGAGTTGCTTTGAAATCATAACTCAGGAGTAAGAGATCATCATCGATCATCTTTTCTAATCTCTCTCTTATCGCGATTGGGAGTAACCGGGTAGCTCCTCCCCCCTCAGTCACCTCATGGAAGATAGTTGATTTCGTAAATTCGATCTCATACTGCTGTTTTCCACAATGGGGACATATCTTGACCTTCTTCGCTTTTACATATATCTCCTTAGCCATCATCGGCATTAGACTAGGTGTAAAAGAGGTCTTGTTTTTCATCTGCTCCTGGAATTCCAATAATTCTGATGGGGTTAGCTTGATCCTGCCACAGCTTCTGCAAATAGAGACAAGTAGTTTATGTAAATCATCTACGAAAGCAACGTGAATAACAGGTTCTGCAAGCTCCACATGTCCAAAATGGCCGGGGCATCGAACTGCAGTATTACCGCATGTCCCGCATTTCTGGCCCGGTTCGATAGTTCCTAGCCGGTAATCCATTAGCCCTCCCTGAACTGGCATTCCATCTTCATCGTATGTTTCAGGAGCAGTTATCTCGGTCACGGAGTATCGTCTTATATCGTTAGGAGAAAGTAGAGCGAAGTTAATGCCCCCAACTGTTTTTACGGTTTCTTCTACTATCATGATAAGTACCCTAAACTTTATCCTTAACTACCACTCGTGGTGCGATACCTAGACTCATCATTTCCTGAAGAAGTAACTTAAAGGCGTATGCCACTACTACGGTTGAAATCTTCGACGCATCGCCGTCTATTCTGCAAATATACTTATGCTGTATCGAGTCATAATAAGCAATCAGCCCACACTTTTCACAAATGTGCACCTCGGTTTTGTCCGCTTCATCTAGAAGTCTATCTTTTAAGACCATAGATGCACCATAGGCTATTAGACAGTCTCGTTCCATTTCACCAAATCTCAATCCGCCTCCTCTAGCCCTTCCTTCTGTGGGCTGTTTAGTGAGCATCTGTACTTGGCCACGGGCACGAGCATGCATCTTATCAGCAACCATATGATGTAGTTTCTGGTAATATACCACGCCAATGAAAATATCCACCGGGTACTTTTTACCTGTCTTGCCATCGTACATTATTTCTCTCCCAGTTGGTGAGAGACCTCGCTCTTTCAGAATATTTTCCAGCTGCTCAACCTTCTCACCCCTAAACGCAGTTCCATCAACGGGCGTTCCCCGAAAAGCAGCTGCTTTGCCCGCGATAGATTCCAAGAACTGACCTACTGTCATTCTTGAAGGAAAAGCGTGAGGATTTATGATAACATCAGGTATAATCCCGCTCTCAGTGTAGGGCATATCCTCTTGCTTGACGGTTAGGCCAACGATGCCTTTCTGACCATGGCGAGATGCAAATTTGTCCCCGATTTCAGGGATTCTCATATCACGGACCTTAACCTTGAAAGTCTTGCCTCCTTCGGTATTTTCGGTAAAGAACACCTCATCAACAGTGCCTGACTCATTAGGTCTTATGGCCATTGAGGTATCTCTCCTAAATGGGCCTTTAACCTCAAACTCTCGATATTCCTCCATGAATCTTGGAGGGCTAGTTCTGCCAATGACCATATCGCCACCAGTTACTACAGCCTCACTCATCGTTATACCATCACCTTCCAAGAGTCTGTAATACTTCTCACCTCGATAACCTCGGATATTTGAATCAGGGGATGGAATAACAAACTCATCTTTCATTCCGCCTAAGTATTGTTTTGCCTGAGCTTCATAAATTCTATAGAAGAAAGATCTAGCAAACCCGCGTTCAATGGCGGACTGGCTCATTATGATAGCGTCTTCTATGTTATAAGCCTCATGAGATAGCACAGCCACCACCGCGTTCTGACCATTAGGCCGATCTATGAGATTCAGCAGCGAAGTTGTCTTTGTATTAACTAGTCCTCGCTGAGGATATACTAGTAAGTGTTCTCGGGCATGTGTAGATAAGGGGAACATGGCTGTTGAAAAGCCGAGCGATTGTTTTGCCATAGCAGATTCATAGGTATTCCTTGGACTCTGATTATGCTCTGGAAACGGGATTACTGAAGCTGCAACCCCCAGCATAGATGCCGGAAATGGTTCCAAGTGAGTATGCGCCTTCTTCAGCCGGGCAGTATCTATACTGACAAAGCAATTTTCCTCTTCATTAGCATCTATGAACTCAATAATTCCCATCTGGACCAGATCCTTCCAAGATATTTCACGTCGATCGAGTTTGGAAAGAAGGTCTTCCGTCAGAAGGGACTTGCCATCTTCAACTATTATCAGTGGTCGAATAACTCGCCCTGAACTGGTTCCAACATAAACTCGGGTTACAGCTTTGCTTCCTTCTGGTATGTAGACACACACACTTGCGTCAGGACTAATCATTCCCTGTCTTCGCTGACTTCGGAATCCCTGCGCTAGTTTATTCACATCGTCAGAGAAGCCAATAAATCTGCCGTCTACGAATACTCTTGCACCTTTCTTTACTTCCTCCTCAGACTCCCAGATCAGCGAGACGCCTAACTCGATGAGAGTATTGATTACCTCACCTTGGGGCACATTTACCGAGATTAAAGCTGAGAGAGCCAGGTTTTTCACTAGACCACAGTTAGATCCTTCGGGGGTCTCATTCGGACAGATCCGACCCCAGTGGGTAGGGTGGAGATCTCTTGCTTCAAAGTTAGGCTGACTTCTACTTAGTGGCGACTGTATCCTTCGGAGATGACTTAGGATAGATAGATAGTTAATACGGTCGAGAAGTTGAGTAACACCTACTTTACCTCGCCCCCAGTTTCCGGTAGCGATAGAATTATTGATCTTATCAGTTATGATTCCAGGACGGATCGCCGGTATTACTACATTAATCCCCCTCTTATTCCCACTCCTTTCCAATTGATACTTTATGTCTCGTGTAAGATTCCTAAAAGCAGTCCTGAACAGATCGGCCACCATCTGACCAGCAAATTTGATGACCTTGTTTCCGTAATGGTCCTTGTCATCAACCTTTACCCAACCGAGTTTAAGTTCTAGGACTTTACAAATCGCTTCTCCAATGAATGCTGCTTTATCCCTTCTGTCCAATATAGTCTTACCCAAGTGGGGGAGGAGTCCCCAATCTAAGAGGGATTCAGCTTTCCTTATTCTAAACTCATCAAGCATTCCATGAGCGACCCGGTTGCCAATATATGTCAGAGCGTCCTTCTGAGTCGGCGCTTCTAGAGCCTTATCGAAGGAAACGTCAAGTAAATCCTGAATCTCAGGAGTGTATGATACTAGATCGGCCATTTCCTTATCAGATTCTATCCCCAAGGCTCTCAAGATTGTCACAAAGGGCAGTTCTACTGGAGAACTCGGGACTTTAACACTAATCGAACCGTCTTGTTTGAGAGTTATCTCAAGTTTTGACCGGTACCCAACAATTGAGGAGTATATTTTGGCCTTGTAGTTCTTCGTAACGCCGGCCTTTTCTACGTCAACCAGGACTCGGTTTGCCGAGAGATCCTCCAGCCCTATGATTACCCGTTCAGAACCGTTGATAATGAAGTAACCTCCGGGGTCTTGCGGATCTTCGCCCATCTGAATCAGTTCCTCTGGACTTTTTCCCCGTAAGGGACATAACCGAGACTTTACCATTACAGGAAGGTTGCCAAGATGAATACTTTGGTGAGCATCCCTGATGATACCTCCCTCTTCGATTTGCATTTCAACATAGATTGGAACTGAATAGGTGACATTGCGTAAGCGTGCTTCAAGAGGTAGCTCATAACTCAAAGAGCCATCGATCTCTACAACCTGTGGCCTCCCTAAGGCCAGCTTCCCAAATTTAATCTTGTAAGGAGTGGTGGGAGTTTCAATTTCAATACCACCGACTTCATCGACTATGCTCTGAAGGCCTTTTTCAATAAACTCATCATATGAATTGAGGTGTTGGCGAGCTATGCCTTCCCTTTGAAGGATATCTCTAAGTATAATCCATGAATTATCCAGTTTCATAGCCATTTCAACCTACGCCTCTACTACGTAACGGTAGTATCGAGCCTCCCCTGCAGTCTCACTTTTTCTGGTGATCCGAATCAAATCGCCCGGCTGGGCAGAAATAGATCTCATAACGGGATCGCTTGACGATATGAAAGGCATCTGCTCAGGTCTCGCATTATAGCTTGCCATTATCTCGTCGGCTTCGCTCTTCCCCAAAATCTCATGATGAGGGACAAAAAAATGTGTCATTGGCTCAAAGGACTCCTTGTCCTCTATCTCCTTATCTTTTTTAACAACTTTAGCACGAAGCTTGGGCATGGGTAAGCGCGAAAACTAGATATTTCAATTTTTATCTGTATTTAACCTTATCTTACAATTGTTTGATTAGATATATTCCCTGAAGTAGGCATCAGAAATTAATATGGCTACTATCTGGAACATGACCGCGGGCCTGTAGCTCAGCTAGGTAGAGCATTGGGCTTTTATCGGATAGGAGGCCACCCAATTGTAGGGTAGGGGTCCCGGGTCCGAATAACTAGGAAATCCCGGCAGGCCCGCTTATAGTACATCGGGCACAATTAGTATACTGAGGTCAACCAATTGCGATATCGCTTCTCCTCTCCGTTGACCGCATTCATAAATGATTTTTTTAGGCTAGAAGTAACCTTTCCAACTGAACCCTTACCTATCTGTATATTATCAACTCCTAAGATTGGAGTTACCTCGGCAGCTGTACCAGTTAGGAAGGCTTCATCACAGTTGTATAGGTCTAGCCTTGAGACTGAGCTCTCTTTAACATCAATCCCATTATCACGTGCCAGAGTAATTACGGTATCCCGAGTTACCCCTTCCAGGATAGAGCTACTAATGGAAGGAGTAAATAAATTGCCGTTCTTGACCAAGAATATGTTTTCTCCGGTCCCTTCGCTAACGTATCCATTTCTATCAAGCAGGATCGCTTCATCGTAACCGTTATTTTGGGCCTCCATCTTAGCAACTGCGGAATTCAGGTAATTTCCAGTTGCCTTGACCGAAGGCGGAAGCGAATTTTCAGATATTCGTCTCCAAGACGATATGCATACCTTAACACCGTCCTTATCAAAGTAGGCTTGAAGTGGGAAAGCCGCTATGGCTAGTCGAATAGGATGATTCTTATAATTAAGACCAAAACCTCCATCGCCTACGAAGATTAATGGCCTGATGTATGCGCTCTTGTGTATCTCGTTCTTCCGAAGAACTTCGATGACTATATTGCAAAGCTCCTTAACAGAGTACTTTACGTTTAGATGGTATACTCTTCCTGATCGTATCATTCTTTCCATATGATCCTGTAGCCTAAAGATCATGAGACCCTTGTTCCCAGACGGATAAGCTCTGATTCCTTCGAATACACCGGTACCGTAATGGAGAGCATGAGTGAGGACATGAACCTTTGCCTCCTTCCAAGGGATCAATTCCCCATCCATCCAAATGTACCGGGCCAGTGGCCTGCTCATAATCACGCTCGATAAGTCACGGAGTTAATAAAATATATCCAACATATGGAGCGAAAGGTTTAATCCTTTCTCTAGGGAGCCGGGTGTTACACGCCCTGGTAGTATAGAGGGGCTTGCTTCAAGCCGGTCCCATAAATTTCGGTCCAGTATGGGGCGCTGTCACCGCTTCGACCCGGGTTCGAATCCCGGCCAAAGGGTCTACGGATAGTATACCCTGCCGATGGGCGCTTTAACTCGGGTCATAGCTGGAGCACACAGGGCTGCTTTGCCTAACCGCCTAGGCATCCACGGATGTTGTTCATGGCGGTTTCTATAATAGTGGGACTAGTAGCGAAGGAGATCCTGACGAATCCCTCTCCGTGGCTACCGAAGCCAGAACCAGGAGTCGTAACCACCTTTCCTTCTCTCACAAAGAATTCAGCCGCTTCTTCCGAACTCATACCCATCTCTCTTATGTCCAGAAAGCAATAGAATGTACCTATTGGCTTTACGGCAAGACTGACCTTTGGGATCTCGTCTATAGCTCTAACAATTCTGTTTCTATTCGCATCATATTCTTGTTGCCAATCGCGTAGAAAATCGTGTGGTCCATTGAGAGCAGCTACTGCGGCTTTTTGGGCAACAGAGTTAGCGCATATGTTTATGGCGTGATGAACCTTCAAGAAGTTCGTCATAAAATTTCTATTGGCGACCGCATAACCTATCCTGAGACCAGTCATAGAATACGTCTTAGAGAGGCTGTTTAGAGTTATTGTGTTGTCTTCCATACCAGGAAGAGAACCAATACTAGTATGTTCTGCACCGTCAAATAATATCTTCTCATATGGTTCATCAGATATTACGACGAGATTATGCTTCAATACTACTTCAGAAATCGCCTTCAGGTTCTCTCTTGATAAAACACCGCCTATAGGATTATTTGGCGTATGAATGAAGATCGCTCTCGACTTTGGAGTTATAGCTTTTTCAATTTCGTCTGGATTTAAAGAGAGTCCATCCTTCATGATGTAGGGAACGAGCACCGGTTTGGCGCCCATTAGTATAGTATGGGCGTAATAGGGTGGATAAAATGGGGAGGGGATCAATACCTCATCTCCGGGATTGAGTAGGGTCTTTAGCGCCACGTAGAGACCGGCTTGGGCGCCACAGGTGACAAATATCTCACTATTTGGATCCGCTTCGATCTTATTTTCTTTCTTCAACTTGTCAGCTATAGCTTCTCTGAGTTCCATGATGCCTGCCTCTGGAGTATACTTAGTGAAGCTCTCTAGGGACGCTTTGGAGGCAGCAGCCAATATATGTTCAGGAGTATCAAATCTAGGAAGGCCAACGTTCAGGTAGAGGACCTTATCCTCGTAACCTAATTCTTTAACATAATCCACAATCTTATAGAAAGGAGATTTTGGTATAGATGAAACGTATCTTGAGATTTCCATGGTCTTTGGTTCTTCACCAGCAGAATTCATAAATTATACGAGTGCAGATAATTAATCTTTGGGTTAGTCTCAGCTAATTCCTATTCAACTTTAATTCTATTCGAATAAATTTCGCTAAACATCAGTGGCTCGTGCCCCGAGGCTTAGAAGTCGACACCCTTTCGAGCTGACATTCCCTTCTCAAACGGATGTTTGATGGATTTCATTTCGGTAACTAGGTCAGCAACGTCGATTACTTGTTGATCTACATTGTTCCCTGTCAGAACAAGCGTGAGCTTTCTGGGCTTAGAGCGGATTAGATCCAGCACCCCCTTAACCGAGATCAATTTCATTGATGTTGCATAATTAATCTCGTCCAGAATCAGAATATCATATTTGCCGGAAAGCATCCTATCCTTGGCCTCTCTGAGCGCTTCTTCTGCTGCTCTCTGATGCTCAGACAACGGCTTGTTATCATCGATGATCCCGACAAACCCCTTTCCCAAAGAGATAATTGAAAAGTTAGGAGCCATCTTCTTAGCACCATCAAGCTCACCGTAAAACCACGAGCCCTTGATGAACTGTAGCATCAAGACGTTTAGGTCATATCCTAGTGCACGTACCGCTAAACCAAGGGATGCAGTTGTCTTGCCCTTACCGTTGCCAGTATATACAATCACAAGCCCCCTACTTGCTGTTCCTCTATTGTCTAACTTAGAAGCCTCTGTCTTGGACAACATCCATAATGGATTACGTGCACATATTAGATGGTTTCGCCTCTGGGAAAGCAATAATGTTGTATTGGATATTCTTCTAGGTTGCTTAACGGGTCAGATTAAGAAGTACAAAAGATTCATCCTAAATCCATCTCCCTTACAACGAGCGGTATTGTAATCCGCAGGTGACCGAATGCTTCTGTCTGCTGTAAATAACTTTATAATCATTTTTCAAGATCTTTGGATATCCTAAACTAATGAAAGCCGTAATTTTAGCTGGTGGGTTTGGTAAGAGACTTCGTCCTCTGACCGATGATAGACCGAAGCCACTAATTGAGTTGGATGGGGTCCCGATATTATCATTCCAGATCGAATGGTTAAAGAAATCAGGGTTAAACGAAATAATCCTCTGCATAGGATACCGAAAAGAAGCCATCATGGAGCTGATAGGAGATGGAAGCAGTTTTGGTATAAAGGTCGGGTATGCAATAGAAGAAGAGCCGCTCGGAACAGGTGGCGCTTTAAAAAATGCAGAGTCGTTACTCAAGAATGACACAGCTTTCTTAGTACTCAATGGTGATATCATCACCGATATTGATCCATCTCCACTCCGCCAAAAAGTAGCCCGTGGAGCATTGTCAAGCATATCCGTTGTACCTTTAAGAAGTCCCTTCGGGATAGTGGATATCGAGAACAAACTCGTGAAGGGATTTGTGGAGAAACCTATCCTACGTGAATACTCTATAAATGCAGGTATCTATTGCTTCTCAAATGAGATATTCAGCAGACTGCCCCAGAAGGGAAGTATCGAAACTGAAACGTTTCCAGCCCTCGCAGAAGAGAGTAAATTGGTAGCTGTAAGCTACCCTGAATCTGCCTGGATATCTATAGATTCTCACAAGGATATCGAAAAGGCAGTAGAAGAGTTTAGTGACGATATTCAGAATATAAAATCAAGATCATAGAGACAGTAGCGCAGTCATGATGCTGCGGAATATCACCTAAGTACCTAGTTTCAATAAAGGACTGTCACAGATATGACATACACCCAGATCGAGATCTGGCTCAAACCTCTTATGTACACCACAAAGAAGTCTGTTCCCCTTGATATACTGCATAGCTTCTGAGAACAATGCAACGGTAGTCCTTTGATCGTGACCACCACTAGCAAGGTTGGTTACAATATCTGATGTTATCCTCTTTACTTCCTTAGCTTTCAGAGCATACTCTGCTCCAGTTCCCCTCAGGTTCCGAAGATAGTAACTGACTGCTGCCTGACTGACGTTCAATAAGTTACCTATTTCGCTCTGGCCCATATTATATTTCTCAAACAGCTCCTTAGCCACATGAGCCCTAAGAGCCGGGGCTACAGCCCTAACTGAAACCTCGTCTGGAAATATTTTCGGTGAAACTGATCGTTCCACAATTCTGAGGGTTCTTTCCGTTATTTAAATATAACAGAGACGTTCGAGAGGAGAATGGTTATGCCAAAACTCGAAGAGTTAAGAAAAAAGCTTCTATTCAATACATCACTAGATGTCTGGATAGCTCTATGTGAGGATAACTCAATCGATTGGTTTGATCCCATTGTTTATGAAAAGTTCGTAGATTTCCTCCGAGAAAAAAAGGTAGCCCTTCTACAGGTGTCAGTGATGGATGAGGTTGACAGGAAGAAGGAATTCATGCAGCAGGGATTCGAGGTTCTGGAGCGGACTCCTTCAAAGTTCAATTTACGGCTTGATGATATAGCAATGAAGGCTATTTTAGAGTTCAAGTTCCCGAAATAGTATGGCATTAGAGATAGCCAACTTTCTTTAGAAACTCTAGGATATGCTCTACTTGCGGATGTTTTGTATTTAACCTGTATTTTTTTGTCAAACTATTCAGCTCTTCTACCCAACCAAGGCGCACCAGCTTCTCAAGGTCTGACTTGAGGTACGAATGTCGAATACCGGTCTTTCGTCCCAAAGCATAACGACTATAGAGTTCCATCGGTGAAGAAGCAAGAGTGCCTACTATTCTGATCCTACCCTTACTACCAATTGCCTCTTCAATCTGTGTCCTGACCGCTTTCTTATCCAGATAGCTCATATTTTGGCCTTCAACTGATTACTCTTGGTTACTTTATCCTTGCCTTTTGCACGCCTTCCGTATTGTATCGGGTTTCTAATACCAAAGCAGTTCTTGGGATCTCGAAAGCATAGATTGTTGGTTGCCAGCGTCTTACAAGATGGAGAATTATATTTCGTTCTACCGCCACGTAAACCGGCGAGATGCTCCACTTGATACCTGCTAACCCGAGGGTTCCAGTCTGGAGCATTATGATACATGTCTATCACTTCGTCTACATTCTTTCCGATTTTTAACATGTAAGTCGCTAGGAACAATCTACCCATATGATGAAGGTTTTCTCCTTTAGATAGTATTTCGACGCAATGATTAATGCAGGGTGGATACCCAATAGAAGGTGCGCCGATGGTTTCCATGATAACGGGAGGGGGAGTTTCCTGGATTATTTCTTGAACTATGATAGATAGTTTTTCTGGAAGTTTAATCGGACCAATATTCTTCAACCGTTTCTCGATAATATCCCTGATCTCCTCGCGAACAAGTCTTACCACATCCGTTTTCCGCAGATAAACTCGACCTCCGGATACCACGTGGTTTATCAATTTCCATTCAGGTGTGTGGAAGTGCACGGATCTGATCAGAAAATCCTCTACATTCACTGTGTAGTCGAGTCCCTTATACCGGTCGCCCCCATCATATACTGGAAAGCTAAGAATAGAATCGAAGATTCGTTTAAGAACTTCTCTTGATTCTCTCTCCAGAAATCCCTCTACCTTTTTTGCTTCTGAGAGAGAATACCTACGCATAAGGTGATCTAGTCCTGAAGCTTTCACTAATGCCATCGAAAGCGGAAAAGAGAGTATCTCGACGTCCGGTTGATGATTCATACTAGAGATATTTCGCTTCCCGAAGGATTCTTCAACCCTTTCTCTAGCCCGGTCGACTACAGCTTTGAAGTCTGGCTTCTCCAAGTCCTGGAGACTAACATCTAGAGCCTTCACACGATCCCCGGCTTCTTGAACGAACGGGTACTTCGCTAGATCGTCGAGTCCAAACCCAGGTGAGTCCATGATATTGATATTAAGCTACTTTTTGCATTTATTTTTTTCCACTTATAGGAAATGAATTGGTTGATTCTCCAAATAAGTGATGAGGGAATTTTAGGAAGTGTATATCTGGTGTGAATACAAGATACGTATCAACTGGGATTCACGCTAAAGAACCAAGGAGAAAGAGTCTAGCTAGATTTATAGAGTCGGGTTATTTCGGTATAGGAGCTTATGCCGAAAGAGGTCTTGGACATAGAGGAATTTAGGAAGGTTATACCCTTTGCTACTGAATGTAGAGTGGTTCGCTCAGGCGAAACCGTGAAAGTAAAATTACGATTAAAGAGATTGCTTTATGTTTACAAGACCAATACTAAAGATGTAGATGAGCTGCTAAAGGAAATTAAGACGGATATAATAGAAATTTAGGCTATAATAAGAACGGAGTGAGAGCAACCAGGCCAAGAATCATAGGTAGTGGGAGGCCTGGTAGTGCTTTACCTCTTTTAAGAGCAATAAGAGTGAAGATAACACCAATATTAGTACCTAAGAGGACAATTAGGAACGCCTCTATCCCCGAAATCATTAACCCGGCGGAAGGTAGTAAAGAGTAGAAGACTAAGTCGCCTATACCCATTTCCACACTTCCCACCTTTAGAGATAATGGAGCAAGTATCCTAGCCTCAGGAAAAGCTAAAAGCGTCCTCAGAGGGCCCCTAGTCACAGCATAGATGTCGTAAATAGCGAAGATAAGTGGAAGGATCAAGATTGTAGGAAAAGTCAGAGTGAGGCTTAACATTACTGCAATCTCTGAAGATATTATCATTGAGGTAATCGAAGATGTAAATTTGAAGCGGGTGTTGTAAGCCCCGTAAGCACCTAGTGAAGCAACAGTAACCCCCATGATCAGTGCAACGATGATAGCGTAACCCATCAGTAAATCAGAGAGGAGAGCCTCGGCTAGGAAAGTTGTAAAAATAAGGGCGGCAAATGATAATACGCCTATCAGCATATTTCGCAGAAACGAGATCTGTTTTCTCTTCAGAAAGATGATTAAGATCATAGTCATACCAACTACACCGGTGAGGAAAAATAACGAATTGAAAATTGAAGCAGTAAATCCGCTCCCGAATGGCTCATATAATCCAACGTTAAGTGAAGAAGGCGTTCCTGAAAGTAGAATTAGCGTCATTACTTGGACGATAGTTATCGCTGTAAGAGGAAAAAAGAGAAGAGATCTTGAACTAATATCTTTCTTTGTAGATCGCCCATCGGCTGGGTTCTTAGAAGTATTGTCTCCCATAACAAATTAACTTTGAAAAGATTAGGATGGTTAGCAGGTCGTCTCTGAATTTACTTTACGACGAAGGATTCCCCTGCTTTAGGAGCAACCGCATCAAACCCAAATTTGGTCTTAATTTCTTCAGAGAATTTTACACAGTT
>JAPUIC010000122.1 GCA_027297425.1 Nitrososphaerota archaeon
GAATACTTTCTTTAGTGGAACTACAACAACCTTCTCTTGTCGATGTACTCCAAACTCCTTTGGGACCCGAAGTGTAGACATCTTATTTCGCTCCCATCAAAGCAGAAGAAGAGTCAATATATCTGTTATTCTATGGCATTAACATAATACATCCAGTTTATTCTTGAAAACTTACGGATACTTATTCGCAGAAAATTGGAGATAGAAGGGCCCGATCGTTCTCAGCATCCACTTAGGATGTGATAGTCAAGCCACGAGCCTTCTCAGCAATGGCTTCTGCCATCTGAGACGTCCCAGCTGATCCTCCCATATCATATGTTGTGACTTTCTTTTCAGCGATTACTTGTTCAGTCGCTCGAAAGATCGATTGGGATTGATCTTTATAGCCAAGATATTCCAGCATATGTGCAGCTGCTAAGATAGTCGCAGTAGGATTCACCTTGTTGAGCCCGACATATTTTGGAGCAGAACCATGAGCTGGTTCGAACAATGCATATTTTTCTCCGATATTTGATGACGAGACCGTACCTATACTTCCAACTAGACCGGATGCAACTTCAGACATTAGATCCATAAAGAGATTCGTCCCTAAGATTATATTCTGATTAAACCTCTGGGGATTCTTTACTAACTGCTGACCGAAATTGTCGATAAAGTATTCTTCTAATGCTATACCTGTATAATCGTTTGCAACCGTTCTTACAGCTTCCAAGAAGAGACCATCACTTTCTTTCAAAATATTGGCTTTATGAAGCGCTACAACTTTCTTCCAACCTCTCTCTTGGGCCATATCGAACGAAACTCTAGCGATCCTTTCAGAAGCTCGTCTAGTAATCTTTCTAACCGTTATTGCTACATCGTCGCTCAGTCTGTGCTCTAGCCCCGAGTACATACCCTCCGTATTCTCCCTTACGCAGACAAAATCTACTTCACCAAGAGGTCCTATGTTATTTTGAAATGACTTTATCGGTCGAATATTAGCATAAAGATCATATTTCTGTCGTATACTAACAACCACACTCCTCGGAGTTCCTGGTTTAGGGAGAGTCGTAGTAGGCCCCTTAAAACAAGCATCGGAATGCTCAAGGTTATACCATGTCTCCTCTGGGATAAAACTAGATCCACCATTCTTCTCCCACCACTCGAGTCCAGCTGGACAAGGAATCAGCTCGAGGTCAACATCTACTGAACTCACAACTTTGAGCATTAAATCTACCAGTTCGGGGCCTGTACCATCTCCTTTGATCAGAGCGACCTTCCGCCTTTCCATTTATATTTCTAGGAAGTAATACTAGTATATAGGACGAGCCCCGAAAATCATTCGGTAACTAGTCAATTATCTCGAAGCTAGACACATTCAGATCGGTTGTATCTTCTCGCTTACTGATATTCTCAACGATAGCGTCTGGTGGACCATTCCAACACCAATTAATGATTTGATCTATTTTCCCTGATTCACCCTCGATGAGCGCTTCTACTGTGCCGTCTGGGTTATTTCTAGCCCAGCCCGATATGCCCAGACCTCTAGCTTGATCTCTGAGAGAAACACGGAAAAAGACTCCTTGAACCTTTCCTGAGATGATTAACCTAATTCTTCTCGTTCTCATTCAAATTATACCATTAAATTGTCGCTCATTATCACAACCAGTGCAGTCCTACTCATGACTACTTGATTATCGATGCGTACTTTACAATATTGTTGACATTTCTGCACACCTGCCCTTATGCTCATGTAGCCGGTGATCAATTCACTACAGGATATAAGAAGTAAGATGAGAATTCAGTCGAAAAATGAGGAGCAGATCTATTTGGAAAAGTTCGGCCTCACTGATTATGAGGCCAAAGCATACCTCTCATTAATCGAACACGGACCTCTCAAAGCTGGGGATATTTCTTATCATTCATCAATACCTAGGACTAAATCATATCCAACAGTAAATAGCCTGGTAAAGAAGCGACTGGTAATAATCTTGGAGGATAAACCGCTTACATACCAAGCTGTCGCTCCGGATGAAGCTCTCGAAAAGTTAATGGTCGATGAAGAAAATCAGCTGAAGTCTATGAAGCAAACTATCGCTAGCCTCAAGAAACTGGCAAGTTCAGGAAGAGGGAAAGCTAACGAACAGGAGGGACGCCACCTGATACTGAGTAATGATAGTGTGCCGAGAAAACTAGAAGCTCTAACGTCTTCTGCTCGATCATCCATCAAATTTCTAGTAGATAATTGGGGTGTCAAACTCGTCGAGGATCTTTTGCGACCTTTAATCAGGTCTGCAAGCAATGATGTTGAAGTAACAGCCATAATGGGTTTGGATCCCGGCCCAATGCCGGAATTCCTAACCAAATTGTCAGGAATAGATAGGGCTAGAGTAGTTAGATACTCGAGAAGCCAGAGTATTTTCATATTTGATCACGAGACTATACTGATGGTAAATTCCACAACTGCGTCAGGAATGCTGATAAAATCAAGAGAGCTGGCTAAAGTCTTGGAAGACGGACTATTTGAAAAAATCTGGTCATCCGGACTAGACGTAAAACACCTGTTACCAATAGCTAACTTGCGAGGAGGAGATGATGCTTTTGACCTTCTTGATCAAGATAAATTACATCGGATCTTCGTTCAGGCCGTCTCCGATTTCATTGATAATGATGTACTATTAAACACGATAGGGGAATCATTCATCAAAAAAATAGAGGAACAAATTCACCTTAATTTATTCGGTCAGAGCACGGATGTAATAATCCCAATAGTAACCAGGCTTATGGCGCAGAGCCTTGGAGATGACTCGACAGTTAGGTATGACCCAGAAACTAGACTCTTGACTGTAGATATAGTCGACCAAACGTCGAACCTCCCCTCCTCAATTTGGCTCTTTATTCTTGCAGGAGTTCTCCAAAGAAGCGGTGAACCTCTCGAAATTATAAAAAAAGTATCATATCCATCAGAGAATCGACACGTCATCCTGGCCAAGGTTACGACAGGTATGGGCGAGAAATAAACTCCCACATCGATCAATAATCTTCCAAAAAGGCTTTAACACCGATGGAATCGAAGTGGGCATCGCCCCTATGAAAATGGATACGATTCGAATCTTAGACGAAGTGAAGATCTCTTGGTAACTCCGCATGTCGGCACAATTGATCGACAGTATGAAGCACGAGACTTGGAAGATTGGGTCACGAAATTTTGGGAACAGTCTGGGATATATCAAAAAGTAAGAGAAAAAACTTCCACAGGTGAGAAATATTATTTCCTTGACGGCCCTCCATTCCCCTCGTCTGACACACCTCATATTGGGACCTGTTGGAACAAAATTATCAAGGATATCGTAATTAGATTTAGGCGATCAACAGGTTATCAAGTAAGAGATCAACCTGGCTACGACTGTCATGGCCTGCCTATAGAATTGATAGTCGAGAATAAGCTAAAATTTTCTACGAAGAAGGAGATAGAGAATTACGGGGTAAAAAAATTCATAGCTGAGTGTAAAGATCTGGCTTCAACCAATTCTAAGGCAATAAGCGCTCAATTTTTAGACCTCGGAGTATGGATGGACTGGAATAATCCATATATGACACATGATGATGAATATATCGAGTCCGTTTGGTGGTCTATAAAAGAGGCCAGTAAGAAAAATCTGTTGGAGCACGGGCTTAAAGTAGTGCATTGGTGCTCACGTTGCGAAACTGTTCTCTCTGATTATGAGGTAGTGATGGAGTATGCAACATTAAGCGATCCTTCAGTAATCGTGAAATTTCCCATAACCGGTAAGAAGAAAGAACACATCCTGATATGGACTACTACTCCATGGACGCTTCCATCCAATGTAGCTATAATGGTTAATCCTAATGAAGAATACTCTAGGGTAAAATCAAATGATGAGATCTACATAATTGCTACGAAGAGAATAGAACCCATCTTCGCCCAAGATGGGCGAACTTATTCCACATTGAATACGTTCAAGGGGAAGACTTTGATCGGCGAAAAATATGAATCACCGTTATCAAAATATGTTCCAGCACAACGGGATCTTAGATCGGGTCATAGAATAGTGGGGAGTGATGAATTCGTTTCGCTGGACGAGGGTACTGGATTTGTTCATACTGCACCTGGTCATGGGGAGGAAGATTTCGAGGTCGGTATCGCGAACGATCTTCCCGTGATAATGCTAGTAGACAAAGAAGGTAGATTTACCGAACAGGCTGGTAAATATGAGGGAAGAAAAGTGAGAGAATCTAACAAAGAGATCTTAGAAGATCTCGAAAAGCTTGGAGTAATATTCAAAACTGAAACTATTGACCATCGTATTCCACTATGTTGGAGGTGTAAGACCCCACTAATCATGAGAGCTACAGATCAATGGATAATTCGGGTGACGAAAAAGAAGGATAAGATGATAGAAGAGAGTTCTAGGTCGAGGTGGTATCCTGACTGGGCTGGAAGCAACACTTTCAGAAATTGGCTAGATGGCCTAAGAGACTGGGTTATTTCTAGACAACGATACTGGGGAACTCCTATTCCAATATGGAAATGCCAGAAATGTGGTAAAGAAGAGATAGTTGCTTCTCGTAAAGAACTGGAGCAAAAGTCCAAGACTAAGGTAGATCTATCGGATCTTCATTCACCTTGGGTAGACAAAGCAGTCCTGGAATGTTCGTGCGGTAACGATATGATTAGGATTCCCGATGTTCTTGTCTGTTGGTTTGATTCAGGAGTAGCCTCGTTTGCCTCCCTTGGTTATCCTAAGGATAAGCAACAAATGGAACATTGGTATCCAGCAGACTTTATTGTAGAGGGCAGGGATCAAATTTCAGGATGGTTCTTCTCGTTGCTCAAAGGAGGGGTTATCTTTAACGATAAGACCCCATTCGAATCCGTACTTATGCATGGCTTTGTGTTGGACGAGAACGGAAGAGAGATGCACAAATCTCGAGGCAACTATATCGATCCTTCAGAGGTGATCTCCAGATATGGGAGAGATGCATTACGATTATTTGTCATCCAGAATACCATATGGGAGGATCTCAAATTTTCGTATAGAGGTATCGAAGAAGTTATTCGTAATCTAAACGTGATGTGGAACTCATGTGTCTTTGCAGGTACGTATATGATACTAGACCAGTTTAACCCCCGCTCAATCTCAATCAATGACTTACAGAAAGACTTCAGGGCGGAGGATAGGTGGATTCTTAGTAAGACTCAGAACTTGATAGAAAATGTAACCAATCTTCTTCTAGAATTTAAACTACATGAGGCGTCTAGAGCCATAATCAAATTCTTCATCGAGGACATAAGTCACACCTACATCAGATTGATTCGGAGGCGTACTTGGACTGAAGAGGGAATAGTAGACAAATTTGCAGCATATTATTGCCTATATCAGGCGCTCAAGACAGGGATTGTTCTACTGGCACCATTTGCACCCTTTATGAGTGAAAGGATCTATATCCATATGTTCAGGCCCATCGAAGGAGCAGAAAGCGTACACTTACTGGATTGGCCGAAGCCTGACCATCGATTTAGGGATAGTGAACTAGAGACAAGGATGGAATCTGTAAAGTCGATTCTGACTGCAGCCGGAGCGGCTAGGATGAAGGCTAACCTAAAGTTGAGACAACCTTTGAAAAAGATGACTATTCTTAGTGATTCGAAAATCATCGATAGTGCTGTCGATCTCTTCAGACGTCTGATTTTGGAACAGGCGAATGTGAAGGATCTGAGAATCATTCATGAAACAGAAGCGACTCAAATGACGGAGCTTGAGGCGAGACCTAACTTCCATAAAATAGGACCGGCATTCAAAGAGGCGGCTACCAAAGTAGCAGATGCTCTTCAACTCTGTTCTGCTGTGGAATTGAAAGAGAGTTTTGAGGAAAACGGCCAATACATACTTTCTCTATCAGAAAGTAGCTATACAATCTTACCTGAGCAAATTCAATTCTCAGATAAAGTAAAGGAAGGTCTTGTGGAATCTCATTTCGACGAGGGTGTTCTCTACCTAGATACAAATGTGAGTCCTGAAGAAGCATCAGAGGGGCTGGCTAGAGATATCGTCAGAAGAATGCAGCAGATGAGAAAGGAGATGGATCTTAACGTCAGTGAATATGTAGAGGGCTACATCGTCCTACCTGATCGAGATTCCGAAGCACTATTGGGTAAGAAAGCTGGATATATAGCGACTGAGGTACGTGCTAAATCGTTAAAGATAATCCTAGATGATGAACCTAAACCAACTTGTGACTATGTAAAGAAATGGGAGATAGGCGATGACTCGTTCGAAATCGGGCTCAAAAAGCAACATTCAGAGAGTTTGAAGGAAGACTAATACCGAGGTCTGGACGATTTTTTAGTTATCACGGCTCTAAACAAGGTGCTCAAGAGGCACATTCACGTCAGTTACTATCTCTGAAATATGAACTAGCTTCCCACCATCCTTACACATATGCTTGGAGGATCTAGCTGAGAGCTTTCGTCCAGTAGTCCCTGCCTCTCTTACTTGCTCCTTTGTGACTCTAGTTCCATCTTTCCAACCCATTACCTTAATTTTCCTAGATCTATAATCTACAAAATGAACAGGAATTTTACTCAGCCCTAACTGTTTGAACGAGTTGCATCTATGATGACCGTCGAGAATTATCATCGTCTCTCTGTCTACTACGATTGGTTTCTTGAGGATCTTGTCCGACCTTATTTCATCTGTTAATTCCTTAAGACGGACCGGCTCTATTTCCTCATGCGGCCTTAACTCTGCCAATTTTATCGTCTCTATCTTTGCTGTCAACGAACTCAGCTTCTCATTCTACCAGTAACTTACATCAGCGAAATCGTACTAGTCACCACTAGTCAATCGCTTAAGATAATCAGCATACCCCTGTGCGTCTAATAAGTTCCCCTTCTCACTAGGCCATAATGAAGAAGAGATCTCTACTAACCACCCCTCGGAATAAGGAGATTGATTAACTATCTCTGGACTAGATATCAATCTATCGTTAACAGACTCCACTTTACCGGATACAGGAGAAAACACATCTGAAACAGCTTTTATCGATTCAACTGAGCCGAGATTGCCGCCTTGCTGAACTTCCTGTCCTATCTGAGGAAGATTTACGTATACCACATCATGTAAAGCCTTGACGGCGTAATCTGTTATACCAACTCTAAGATTGTCACCCTCTGATATTACCCATTCGTGCTCCTCGGAGTAGAGGCGATCGTCGGGGATTTCGTAATCTTCGAACTTCATTAAAATCCTGCGAGGATTCATCTAATATATCTTTAACATAAGGATTAGCCACAAGTCTGGACAGCAAAATCTACGAGTCTTCTGATCTTTCTAAACATAGAGCATAATCTGAGAACTCTCCAACCTAACACTATTTCATTATCTACGCCTTCCCTCCAAGTAGTCCCGCTATTTTATTCGCTTTAGGAATCAATTTTTAAACTTCAAATTATTCTAATCATAATGAGCTGGCGAAGATATCATCTTGAAGGAAGTAGGCTATGAGGAATTCGACTCTAAGGTTCTCAAGGAGGACGGTCCGGTAATAGTCGCATTCGTCGCAGAGTGGTGTGGTTCTTGCAGTAGATTCATTCCAATATTGGATCAGGAATGTAAAGAGAGAGGGTTAGAATACGTGATCACTGATATCAGTGAAGATGAAGACCCTTTATGGGACCGGTTTGGAATAAACGTGGTCCCTACATTGTTGGTCTTTAGAGAAGGAAAGATAGTAGCCAGGAAGGATGGTGCACTCTTCAATGGGCTTAATAGAGAAAGTTTGACCGATCTGCTTGGAACCAAGGATCTCATCTAAGTCTTCTGGCTCCATATATTTTCGGATCGTAAAACGGAGGCTTGACCAATTCCGCTGCTTTTTTTGTGTCCCTGATAAGGATCTCAATATCCTCATTCCCGCTTGTTGTGTTGTCGATATACCCCATAGCGATTCCTTTCTTGAGCAAGGGGGAATAGGTTCCGCTTGTTACTCGTCCAACTAATCTGTTGTTAATGAATATCTCATGGTTGTGTCTGGGGATACCCGCGGATAACATCGACAACCCTCTCCTCATCTTCTTCACTCCCCTTTCTTCCTGTAAACTGAGGCTCTCCTTCCCAAGGAATTGCTTCTCCATACAAATAAAACGGGAAAGATCAGCTTCTAACGGGGTTACAGATTCATCGATGTCTGACCCGTACAAGCACAATCCTGCTTCTAATCTCAACGTATCCCTAGCTCCTAGACCACAGGGAATCAAACCCTCCGCTTTTCCGGCAGACATGATTTTTTCCCAGAGATCTATCGCTCTCTTTGGATCCTGAATGGGGCTTTCAATAATCATCTCGAAGCCGTCTTCTCCAGTATAACCGGTTCTGGATAAGAGCAGTGTAATTCCTCTTACTTCCGTTTCGATAAACTCAAATCTTTTCAATTCACTGAGGTTTGCAGACGTCAATTGTTCCAAGATCGATTGAGCCTTCGGTCCCTGCAGGGCAAACATAGCGGACCGTGAGGAGGTATCCGTTAAGGTAATCTCGCGTTTTCTGCTATGATCCATCATCCAGCGGGAATCTTTATCGATATTTGAGGCATTAACAACGATAATGTAATCGTTCTTCTCTTTCTTCATAACGACTATATCATCGAGGATGCCACCTCCTTTGTTCAAAAGGAAAGAGTAGAAGGCCTTTCCATCCTTACAAGAATCTACGTCACTGGGAAGGATTGAGTCCAAAAACGATGTCGCGTCTTCTCCTTTCAAACTGAGCCTTCCCATGTGAGAGATATCGAAGAGACCTGCCCGCTCTCTGACGGCCAAATGCTCCTCTGATATACCCTGATAAAATATGGGGAGGGAAAATCCCCCAAACTCTCCCATCGTACCATGTAAAGTATGTAAATCGTTAAGATGAATCCTTTTCAATAACGTTCCAGCGATTACATCTAGACTCTGCATATATTAGGAATCCTTAAGGCTATCTCCACACTATGAGGAATATTTGAAGATCGTCTATCTAAAAACCCCCCAAGTTTACTTATTACTACTATTCGTGTTTGTTACTGTCCTTACCTACAGTGATCTCTTTGTTAGTAGTGATGCTAAGCTACTTGATGTCTTTTTCTTAGGAACGAGTCCATTTGGGACAATAGTAAGCCACATACTAGGGACCTTTCTCTGGCCTGCATTGATCATACTTCTTGCTCTCAAATCGGGAAAGTCAAGGCTAGTGGCTTTGACGTTATTTGTTTCTTTGATTATTGCTCAGTTGCTCAGGATGTCTTTTACGGAATTTTTACCTCGAGATGGCACCATTATTTTCGAGAGGATAGGTAGTAGTTTTCCCTCCGGCCATACCGCAAGGGCCTTTGCAGCGGCTACAGTCTTGTTCGTAAGTTTTGGTGGTCGAAGAAGATGGCTGTTCGTTATGTTGGGATTAGGAGCTGGTATTAGCAGGTTACTTCTCGGAGCTCATTTCGTCACAGATGTGATTGGTGGTGCTCTGCTTGGGATCTGGGCTGGAACAATGGGATTAGCACTCGTTGCCCAGATGGTGAGTGTAAGAGCTGGATCTGGTGATAATGAATCCCGGGATAACACACAGAAAGAAATCGTTACCTGATACTGACATAAAGTTGATATGATTCGTAAAGGAGGCCTTGGTGATCTGATTGGTAGAAATCGTGCACAAACCGCTAAAAGAGATAGTTATCATCGATTATAGCTATTATCCAAAGCCAGAAGATCTAGCCGAAGATATGGCAATGGTGATGAAGATGGGGCAGGCGATTGCCTTATTATGGACTGAGGGGGTAGTCTTCCTTCCCGCTATGGCTTCGATGGATTCTGAGAAGATGTCCGAAGAGTTCCTAAACGGTAGATCATATTGGCACTCTGTAACTTTTTCCTTGATGCCAACCTATTCAGAAAATCTAAGGGTTCGAGGTGTGGAGGTTCCAGTAGTAAATGTCACCCATAACGCCACTATGAGAGAAGTGGCTCGATGGCTGAAAACGAAGGCTGCAACCCCTTCCTAGATCGACGATTCATAATCTTCAATCCTCATGGTATTAAGAATCTGAATAATTCACAATAATGATATTAGTCGGTCTTGATTAAATGGAATCATCATGTCCAATGGGGATAATGCTGAGAATATTAGAACAGATAAGGTACTAGATGCTAGAGGACTATATTGTCCAGAACCAGTCTATAAGACAAGGGTTGAAATGGATTCTATGAATGTCGGACAGATTATCCATGTGATGGCGGATGATCCGGCTGCTGAAGAAGACATTTCCAGATGGGCCGTGCGCGTTGGACAAGAGCTCTTAAGGATAGATAAAAAAGGTGAAGAATTACACTTTTTTCTGAAGAAGACTAAATAGATCTCTAGCCTCTTTGCTCTTAATCGTTGGCTAATTAGAAGGCAATATTGGGTTAGGATCGAATACCCTCAAGAATAGACACTCAGAAGGGCTGATGGTCATAGGTATCTTCTTCAAACTTAACTTTATTGGGGCGTTCTTGATTATTGCGATCGGATTTCTCTGAGACCCCTCTCCCATAAGTAGATGGGCTACAGCAGCTAGATCGTCTGCTATTGCCATCCTTGTAATAACCAACCGCCTGCCGAACAGATCTTTTTCCCCTCTACAGTCAAGGACTGTTTCGAACCCAGAAGCGGCCAGACAGAATCCAGTCGTTCCCATCCTACTAGGCGTCGTTCTACTATCGATTATCATAACTCCTATCCTCTTCTTTACACTAGCCTCAAGCTGCCTCCTTAGCTTAGTAGCTAACCTTTCAAGCCCCCTAGGCCATAGAGCGACTAAACCCCTACCGGCATTCTTCTGATCTATCCCAGCATTCGCAATTAGATTTCCCCCCTTTAATGTTAGCAGTGCCTGAGACACCCCTCCAAAGACCTCATCGGCTTCTCTAATTACCAATTCAACAAAACGTGGTTCTAGATCATAATCTCGAGCTAATTGATGTGCCTTGGAAGATGGTTTTACCGAAGAAAGATTGACCGAAGATCCCATCGAGGCAGACAAAGCCTTGCTTGCTACTACAACTATGTCCCCTCTGAAGAGCGTGAGACCTTTCTCTCTAAGTGCAGATAATATGAGTGGTACTAGTTCATCTCCTTCTCTGATTAGCGGTAGATTTAATCCGAATGTAGATAGTGGTAGGTTACCTCGTCGTGCCATTAATCCGACGGTTTAGAACAATCATATAGTTAAGCCTAATCTCATAGAACCCTAGTCCTTCCGATCTGCTGTTTAGAATGCTCAATTTGTATCATCGGGACTATGATTGCTAAGGGAGCTAACCTTATATGTATGAAATTCGTCAAATTTTAAGCACATAGCTTTGGCGGCGTCCATAAGTAGCTAAAGGGACCGAGTCCCGAGCAATGATACGTGGACCTCCAGATGTGCTAACATATATGGAGATCTGACAGTCATGTTAGATCTGACGTTGTACTTGTGTCCTCGCAAAGATCAACCGTACTATCTTAAATCCGGTTGATCCTGCCGGACCCGACTGCTATCGGAATAGGACTAAGCCATGCGAGTCGAACGTCCTTTGACCATGTAAAGGACGTGGCACACGGCTCAGTAACACGTAGTCAACCTGCCCTGGAGCCTTGGATAACCCCGGGAAACTGGGACTAAAACAAGATAGGTCAAGATTTCTGGAAGGGGCCTTGACTGAAATAGCTTCTAAGCATGTTTAGATGTCTTCTCTAGGATGGGACTGCGGCCGATCAGGTTGTTGGTGGGGTAAAGGCCCACCAAGCCGATTACCGGTACGGGCTTTGGGAGAAGGAGCCCGGAGATGGACCCTGAGAAAAGGGTCTAGGCCCTACGGGGCGCAGCAGGCGCGAAATCTTCGCAATGCGCGAAAGCGCGACGAGGTTATTCCGAGTGCAATCTGCTGAAGATAGCTTTTGTCAGGTGTAAATAGCCTGGAGAATAAGGGGAGGGAAAGCCTGGTGTCAGCCGCCGCGGTAAAACCAGCTCCTCGAGTGGTCGGGATGTTTATTGGGCCTAAAGCATCCGTAGCCGGTCCCGAAGGTCTCCTGTTAAATCCAACGGCTCAACCGTTGGGCTGCGGGAGATACCACGGGACTAGGAGGCGGGAGAGGCAGACGGTATTCCGTGGGTAGGGGTAAAATCCGCTGATCCACGGAGGACCACCAGTGGCGAAGGCGGTCTGCCAGAACGCGCTCGACGGTGAGGGATGAAAGCTGGGGGAGCGAACCGGATTAGATACCCGGGTAGTCCCAGCTGTAAACTATGCAAGCTAGGTGCTGGAGTGGCTGCGTGCTACTCCGGTGTCGCAGGGAAGCCGTTAAGCTTGCCGCCTGGGTAGTACGGTCGCAAGACTGAAACTTAAAGGAATTGGCGGGGGAGCACCACAAGGGGTGAAGCCTGCGGTTCAATTGGAGTCAACGCCGGGAACCTTACCGGGGGCGACAGCAGAATGATGGTCAAGCTGAAGACCTTACCAGACAAGCTGAGAGGAGGTGCATGGCCGTCGTCAGCTCGTGCCGTGAGGCGTCCTGTTAAGTCAGGCAACGAGCGAGACCCGTGCCTTTAATTGCTAGCATTACCCGCAAGGGTAGTGAGGCTAGTTGGAGGGACTGCCGTCGCTAAGACGGAGGAAGGAACGGGCCACGGCAGGTCAGTATGCCCCGAAACCCCCGGGCCACACGCGGGCTGCAATGGTAGGGACAATGGGCTCCAAACTCGAAAGAGTGAGGCAATCCCCAAACCCTACCCCAGTTGTGACTGAGGGCTGCAACCCGCCCTCACGAATCTGGAATCCCTAGTAACCGCGTGTCATCACCACGCGGTGAATACGTCCCTGCTCCTTGCACACACCGCCCGTCGCTTCACCCGAGTTGGGTCTTGGTGAGGTCGCGCCTCATTGACGCGCCTGAACCTGAGCTTGACAAGGGGGGAGAAGTCGTAACAAGGTGGCCGTAGGGGAACCTGCGGCCGGATCACCTCCACGAATATAGTACGGTTGATCGTGAAATGGACACAAGTACAAGAATGCTAATGCAGCCCAACATATGCATGGTGGGTGAAGGGCGTAGCGGTAACTCCGCGATAATCGCCATACATAGTCGCGCAGGCATCCGTGGGATGCCGGTCCGACACGCTGACGCTGTTTGATGGATAGCTTGGCTTGGGAGGCGAAGAAGGGCGTGGCAAGCTGCGATAAGCCTCGGGTAGGCGCAAGTAACCTTTGATCCGAGGATTCCCGAATAGGACGTCCTGTTATGATACCTTCGGGCATCATAGCGTTCCCTACTGGGATCGCGAACCCTCCGGAAGGAAGCATCTGAGTAGGAGGTGGAAAAGAAATCAATTGAGATCCCCTTAATAGCAGCGAGCGAAAAGGGGTTAGCCCAAACTGAATCCCTTGGGGTAACTCAAGGGAGATGTGGGGTATGCTAGAGTCATATGTAGACCTGTCAATTTCGAGTGGAAGTGGCTTGGAATAGCCTGACGTAGAAGGTGATATCCCCGTACATACGAATACGAGAGGTTTGCGACTTTAGCTAGAGTACCTGGCCTTGGCAGTGGCTAGGGAATATGGGGGAAAGCAGTCTCCAAGGCTAAATACGTCCCAAGACCGATAGCGTAATAGTACCGTGAGGGAAAGCCGAAAAGCACCCCGGAAGGGGAGTGAAAAGCGCTTGAAATCAAACAGTTACAGACGTGCTTTGTCTGAAAGAGATGCAGGTATCTCTTAACTTTCTCCGCAAGGAGGCTGTTGAGGGACCAATATGCGTCTCAGGATGAAGTATTCCGTCTAGAAACACGGGCCAGGGAGTTTATTTTCATGGCGAGTCTAAGGGTTCAAAGCCCGAAGGCGAAGGGAAACCGAGTCTCCACAGCCACCTTGTGTGGTGAGGGAGAGGGTCTGAAAGGGCCTTTAGCTATGGGGGTAAGACTAGAAACCGGGCGATCGTGTCCTGAGCAGAACGAAGCTGGGCGAAAGCCGAGTGGAGGTTCGAAAGGGTGCTGACGTGCAACTCGCTCCTATGACTCGGGACAAGGGGCCAAAAGCCAATCTAGCCCGGTGATAGCTAGTTCCCGCCGAAGTAGGCCGTAGTCTAGTCTGGGTCGATACTGTCCATGTTGTAGAGCACTGATGGGTAAGGAAGGGGTCGAAAGATCCCACTTGCTTTTCAAACTCCGAATGTATGGACGTATAAGAAGCCTGGAAACGGGTTTATGTGGGGTAAGCCTCATAACCGAGAGGGGATTAACCCAGACTGAAGTTAAGGCCCCCAAGTATTGTGCTAAGTGTCAAACAAAAGGGCGTCTTCGAGCTAAGACAGCAGGAAGGTAGGCTTAGAACCAGCCACCCTATATTGAGTGCGTAACAGCTCACCTGCCGAGGTCGAGGGCCCCGAAAATGGACGGGGCTAAAGCCAATCGCCGATACTTCAGGCCACAAGCATAGCTTGTGTGCGGTAGGCGGGCGTGGAGGTTGGGTAGAAGCAGGGCTTTGAGGTCCTGTGGACCGACCTCTATTGCAGATCCTGGCGGTAGTAGCAGCGTAGTCGGGTGAGAATCCCGATCGCCAAATGGACAAGGGTTTCCTGGCAACGCGTCGTCGGCCAGGAGTTAGCCGGTCCTAAGTTCAACCCTAACGGAGTTGTTCGAATGAGGGAAACTGGTTAATATTCCAGTGCCTTATGTTCTCCGCGTGCGCAAGCACAGATCCTAATCTGTTGCTTCACGATAGGTTGAGCAAGGTTTTCGCCTTGTTTAATCTTACGAGATTGTAGGAGTGTCATAATGACGAGAATACAATCGAGTTGAAAATAGCCGACCTATGGTCGGTTCAGCCGATTCGTGGGGACCTTGAAAGCAGTTTTAGGGGAGGAGTACGTAAGTCCGTACCCAGAACCGACACAGGTGTTCCTAGGTGAGAAGCCTAAGGCGTATCGGGTATATCGTAGGCAAGGGAATTCGGCAAATTAGCCGCGTAACTTAGGGAAGTGCGGTGCCTGCAGCTCTGATGAATAATTAGGGCTGCAAGTTGCAATAACAAAGGGGTCCCGACTGTTTAATAAAAACACAGGTGACTGCTAACCCGAAAGGGCTTGTATAGTCACTGAATCCTGGCCAGGGGTGGTACCTAAAACCTGGGTTCAACTGGGCTAAGGGCCGCTAAACGCCGGGAGTAACTCTGACTCTCTTAAGGTAGCCAAATGCCTTGTCGGGTAAGTTCCGACGTGCATGAATGGAACAACGAGGGCCCCGCTGTCCCTGTCTGCAATCCGGCGAACCCACATGAGGTGGACGAACAGTCCATCGTCCTCCATCGGGAAGAGAAGACCCTGTGGAGCTTTACTGCAGCTTGTTGTTGTGATTTGGGAGTTGTCGCAGAGCGTAGCTGGGAGCCATCGATGGTGTTCCTCCGGGAACATCTGAGGCATCAATGTAACACCAGCTTTCAACTTCTGTATCGCTTACCTGGTCTTTCCAGGGACACCGGCAGGTGGGCAGTTTGGCTGGGGCGGCACCCCCTTGAAAAGATATCGAGGGGGCTCAAAGGTCAGCTCAAGTGGGTCAGAAATCCACTGTAGAGGGCAAGGCCAAAAGCTGGCCTGACTGGATCTCTAACAACACGAGATTCAGAGGTGAAAGCCGGACCTAGCGATCCTCCGTGTCCCCACTGTTGGGGGTCGGAGGTGACAGAAAAGTTACCCCAGGGATAACAGGCTTGTCGCGGGCGAGAGCTCCAATCGACCCCGCGGATTGGTACCTCGATGTCGGCTCTTCCCATCCTGGTCCTGCAGCAGGGGCCAAGGGTGGGGCTGCTCGCCCATTAAAGGGGAACGTGAGCTGGGTTTAGACCGTCGTGAGACAGGTCGGCCTCTATCTGATGGAGGCGTTGGTTGTCTGAGGGGAAGCCGTCCTTAGTACGAGAGGAACAGGGCGGCGCGGCCTCTGGCGTACCGGTTGTTCGAAAGGGCATAGC
>JAPUIC010000123.1 GCA_027297425.1 Nitrososphaerota archaeon
GAACTATTTCAGAGATAGAAGCACAAATGGAACAGTTTGCTAAAGACATAATGCCATCACACGCCTAACAGCAGTTATAATTTGAAAAGTATAGGATTCTGCGAATCTATTATTTTTTTCACGGACCCATTACATCGCTTAACATCCAAAGAGTAATACTGATCTTTCCAAGTCAACTTGGGCAAGGCTCTATTGAGCATAGATAGACAGATCTTGGGTTCATCCCGCTGCAAATGGACGAATGCTGCAGCAACCAGTATCACGCCCTGAAGTAAGGTACGCTCAATACCCTTAGACTTCTTCCATATGCTTTCCAATATTTCATGACATTCCCAGAACCGCTCTTCGTTAAAGTAATCCTTTCCCGTTGAGACAATATCATCGATATTTCCGGTATCGGCCTCAAGATCCAACCTCTTCGTTGTTAGCAGTAACCCATATGATGAAGCGATCAGCTCGATCTTATCTGCAATCTCATTATCTGCGAAGAGATCGAACTCTATAGCTATAGTAGAAACACGTAACCCTCCGACTTTCATATCGTGTCCGGAGATAGATTGACGTAACTCCTCTGTGAGAGCTTTCACTTGACTAGGGATATACCCCTTCTCGTTGCTAATTCTTATCAAGAACCGCAAAGGACCAACGCTTGATATTTTGTAAGTCCTGCATAAAACTTATGTGTAGTGGGTAAAGAAAAATATCGTGATCAGGCGGGTAAAGATGGCTAAGTGTTGCAATTTTATATCATCTAAAGATATCAACGAGAGGGATCTAGAATTATGAGTACACTCCAGGAAGTCAAAACTGACTACGGCAAACTCAAACTATTCGTAGAAGGAGAGTGGATTGAATCGGAGTCTACTAACTATCAGCAGGTCATGAATCCGGCTTTAGACCGAGTAATCGCAGAGGTTCCGATCTGTAAATCGAGCGAGGTCGATCAGGCAGTTAAGATAGCTAATGAAGCCTTCGAAGGATGGAGAAGTCTTCCCCTAACCACACGGGCAGGGTATATCTTCAAACTAAAACAAAAATTTGATGAATATAGAGAGGATATCTCTAGAATTACCAGTCAGAATCACGGAAAGGTTATCGACGAAAGTAGAGGAGAGACCAGAAGGCTCATCGAGAACATAGAGACTGCCTGCTCTTTGGCATATACGCTCACAAAGGGAGAACATCTGGACCAGATCGCTACCGGAATCGATGGTTCGTCTATTAGGGAGCCTTTGGGTGCATTCGGGATAATCGGGCCGTTCAACTTCCCATCTATGGCACCATTTTGGTTCATCCCAATTGCACTTGCAGTTGGGTGCACACTAGTAGTCAAGCCGAGTGAAACTACGCCACTACCCATGCAGAGATGCTTTGAGATTATTTCAGAAGTCGGCTTTCCTGACGGAGTGGTCAATATGGTACATGGGAGTAGAGAGGCTAGTGAAGCACTGGTTAGCCATCCAGATGTTAGAGGCATATGCTTCGTGGGTTCGACCCCCACTGCAAAACACCTCTACAAGCTCGCTGGGGAACACGGTAAGAGGGCAATCTGTCAAGCAGGGGCAAAGAATTACGTTGTCATAGGTGAAGGTGCAGATCTCGAGAAAGCGGTGTTAGGGTTGATTCCCTCGTGTTTCGGTAATACGGGACAGAGATGTCTTTCCGGTTCTAACGTAGTAATGATTGGAGAAAAGAACATTGCTCTAAAGGAGAAGTTCGTAGAGGTCGCATCAAAGCTCAAGCTTGGTTATGCGCTGGACGAATCAGTGGAGATGGGACCAGTTGTTACAAAGAGGTCGAAAGAGAGGATTCTCGGCTATGTCGAAAAGGGAATCGACGAAGGAGCAAAATTACTGCTCGATGGTAGGAATGTTGAAGTTCCAGACTATCCGAATGGATATTTCCTCGGCTCAAGCATCTTTGATGGAGTAACGCCAGATATGACTATCGGACGTGAGGAGATTTTTGGCCCCGTCGTATCAATGATGAATGCATCCAACCTTCAGGAAGCAATTGATATGATAAATACCAAGACCGAGTACGGAAATTCTGCGTGTCTATTCACGAAGAGTGGAAAGGATGCTAGTGAGTTCAGAAAGAAGGCTAACGTAGGAAATATTGGAATAAACATTGGAGTTCCTGCACCGATGGCCTTCTTCCCATTTGGAGGAAGGAGACAATCTTTCTTCGGCGTGCTTCATGGTCAAATAGACTCCGTAGATTTCTTTATGGACAAGAAGACGGTTATCGAGCGATGGTAGGATGAGTGAAGAACGTTATACGTTAAGCTCCCTACTAAGAGAAGTTCTAGGAATTCAGGGCACACTTCATAATCTCTATCATAACGCAGCAGAATCTGACAGCGGCCATCCAAACTTCCATGCGTTCTCTAAGGAGATAGAAGCAAACAGAGAAAGAATTGAGGAGGCAAAGTCCGAAGGCGTTATCGAGCTCGCTCTTGAACCCATTCCTGGAGAAAAGATCAACAGCATGTTAGCGAGTATTCAGAAACTTGTACCTGAGAACGGTACTTCTGATCTTGAAAATTTGAAACTCATAGAAGGACTGATTTCAGGGTTGTTCGATGAAGCCGCTAAGGAGATAGCACCCATGTCAGC
>JAPUIC010000124.1 GCA_027297425.1 Nitrososphaerota archaeon
GGCTATCAACGAGCATCTTATCCATACCACGTGGACCTAGAGATGATTTGATTACGTCTGCAATCAATTTTGCAGCCATAATATTATTTTTTTGAGCTTCTCTACCTTTAGATTCTGTTGTTCCTTCTTTAAGGATAATTACGGGTTGACCTGATGAGGTCATTGCAGGCACGGCGGTTGCTGACATATATAATTCCTAACCAGACCTCAATATAAAATCTTATTAAATATAGCTCTTCTGTACAAAATTAGTCTCATCGGTACGACTTCTGATTCCTTCTTCGAGGGCCTGGACCACCGAACTTCTTAGGTTCAGTTCGTCGAGGATCTCCAACCAAAAGATGTTTGTCAAATTCAGTTATATCACGTTTAAAGCCGCTATCTCGGGTAAAACTGGCTATGGCTCGTGTGATTGCCATAGCTGAAGCTTCAGCTTGGCCCATAAAACCACCGCCCTTAACCTCTACCAATAAATCAACAGTGTTCCTCAAGGGACCTGCAAACTGGAGTGGAGTTAATATTCGGTCTCTAGCGATCAAGGGGGTAAAAATTTCTATGGGAACTCCATTAATCCGAACTTTTCCTACCCCTGGTTTAATTGTCGCTGTAGCACGTGCTGTTTTACGGGATCCAGGAAACAGTTCTATAGTCTTAGCTTTCTTAGCAGTCATTAGTCAGTACCTTTCCAACCTATTTCTTTTGCGACCCAGCCGACCTCGGTGTAATATGCTTTCGCCCGTTTAGGCTTTGCATCCTCGATTTCTTGTCTTGCCTGTGATGAATACTCTGATGGTACCCCAATATACACTCTGAGACGTTTGTATGCGTCTATACCTTTCGTTTTAGTTCGAGGAAGCATTCCACGGACCATTCTAGAGAGGATTCGATCGGGTTTTCTCGGATGAATAGGCCCATGTTTAGGATTGATTATGCTCCCGATCTCCAAGCTAAGCCTTTGTTCATTAAGTATGGATTTCTTATTCCCCGATATCAGAGCTTTTTCGCTATTCAAAACAATTACCCTAGATCCTGACAACAAGAACTTTGCTACCCTAGATGCCAAACGACCTGCTATCTTTCCCTCAGCGTCGGTTACGATCAACTTGCCAGATTTTTCCTTATCCAAGAATTATCAGTCCTTTGTGATTAATGTATTTCTGTATAAATGCTTGAACGGAGAGTGGTTCGCCATCGGCTCTCCTTATTTTTTCAATTGCCACCCCTGAGAATGCGAACGCTCCTATGTGTATCTTGTGATCGATGATGCCACTTCCCAAGACTTTTCCGGGGATTAAGATTACGTCCCCTTCTTTCGTTAAGGTTGAAACCTTACTTACGTTAACATTGGACATTTGCGACTTGTGCGATTCTAGTCGTTTCGACATATCACGCCATACTCGTCTCCCGCTCTTCTTACCTGCCTGCCTCAACAATGTGAGTGTCTGTATTTTTACAGGGTTAGAGGGTCTACCCACGGCTTGCCAACCCTTCAGCCGTAGTCTTAAGGTCATCTACCTTTTTTCCTAAAATCTCTAATGCTCTAGAGAAGATCTCTTCAGCTTTTAATGATCCTACTGATTCGATATATAGTTCTAGAGCGTCTTTATTCTGATCAACATCTTTCACAACTGCAACTGTGGTTGCCTGCCACTTGGCATGGTCTTTTCCTTTGCCCAGCTTGGCATATGCCTCAAGTTTTATCTTCTGTCCTGGTGCAAGCTTGAGGATAGGTATCTGATCGCTTATGGGTTTAGTATCATCATCATCAGATATCATGTCACCAGAAAATACCGTCCGAACCTTATCACCTGCCACAACATCGAGTACCAGCATGACTCTACAGTTTGAACATCCTTGTTCGCTCTCGCAGCTACACTCCTTAGGTAGAACGAATCTGGACAGGTCTGTGGTAAGAGGTATCAGCCCTAATCTATGGGCAATTAGTTCGTCATAAACTATAGATGTATTATCCACTATAATCACATCATCTATGGCCATTACCGGAACCTCTGCTATCGCAATGCGTCGGATAGCACTAGCATAGCATCTATCAGTACCCTTCATCAGCACTCTCAATGTTGTATCATCTTTTTGCAAGATCTCCATTTTCGGGTTCAAATTATCACCTATAGACGCACGATAAGTTATTCCTAACTATTGGATGGCCCCTTTGGTAGTCTATAAAACCTTATCTTATTCTTTTTCAAGAGAGAGGAAGCTCCGAGAACGTTTTTAAAGGGCTTTTTATCAAGCGTAAATTCCTCGGATGATTGAATGAGTGAGTTCAGGTACATAATCAGGTTTCAAGGGAAAGACCTAGATGGTCGGAAAAAAGTAATTCAGGCTCTCTCCCAGTTGAAGGGTGTCGGTTTAAATCTTGCTACCTATCTTGTGAGCACACTTAAGATCGACGCCGACCTCAGGATGGGGGCGTTGTCAACAGATCAAACATCTGAGATAGAACAATCTCTGAAAGATCTTTCGAAATTAGGCTTTCCGTCCTGGCTTTTCAATAGATCGAAAGATCTAGCTACTGGAACGGGTATCCATTTGATTGCTTCAGACCTTGCATTTAGTATCAAATCCGATATCGATAGAGAACGTAACCTTAGTAGTTGGCGAGGAGTGAGACACACATATGGCTTGAAAGTAAGGGGTCAGAGGACCCGTTGTACTGGAAGGAAGGGTAGGAGTGTAGGAGTGAAAAAGACGACCCTCAGGGAACAGGCAAAGGCTAAAGAGACTGCTGCTAAGGAGAGCTAAGATGGATTATGGGCGACCCAAAAAAACCATCAAAGCAGTATGTTACTCCAAGAAATCCCTGGCGAGCAGATATGCTCGTGTCAGATCTCCATTATCTAGGCACCTATGGACTTCGAAATAAAAGAGAGTTATGGCGAGCACAGACGGAGCTATCGCGAATCCGAAAGCAAGCGCGTCAGCTGTTGGCAAAACCACTAGAAACTAGAACCGAGGACGAAAAGAAGTTTTTGCTATTTCTCGTAAGGAGGGGGCTTATAGCTGCCGAATCATCGTTAGACGATGTTCTTACCTTAGGAGTTGAGGACCTCCTAGAAAGAAGGCTGCAGACTATGGTTTGGAGGAAGGGGTTGGCTCAGACACCATATCATGCAAGGCAATTGGTAAATCACAGCCATATTCTCGTTAAAGGTAGAGCAGTTACAATCCCTAGTCTCATCGTCAGGAAGGAAGAAGAATCTACAATTGAAACAAGAGGTATAGATACTACTAAGATTACTACTAATATTACTGCTAATAATTCCCCAGAGGGGCAGAAGAATGACTGAGAAAGCAGAAATCGGGAAGGAAAAGTGGGGTGTAGCTCACATTTTCAGCAGTTATAATAACACGCTCGTTCACATTACGGATCTTACAGGTGCAGAAACCATAGCTATAAGCTCTGGAGGAAGGCACGTCAAGGCCGATAGATTCGAATCCTCGCCTTATGCAGCCATGAAATCAGCGGCTGCGGCAGCTGAAGCGGCGAAAACTAAAGGTATCTCCCATATCCATATCAAAGTAAGAGCCGTTGGTGGGACTGGAGGAAGGACTCCTGGTCCGGGCGCCCAGGCCGCAATCAGAGCTCTCGCAAGAGCAGGATTCAGGGTAGGCAGGATTACTGATGAGACACCTATACCTCATGATACCACTAGAAAACCTGGTGGAAGAAGGGGAAGAAGAGCTTAGAATAGTAATTCTCCCAGCGCGTAATCCTGAGATCTTCAAAAAGTCTTTTTAGCTATAAAGCTACTACACACTATGTGTGCGGGATTATAGGATTCATAGGAGATGAGAATGTAACCCCTATCATTGTGAAGGGTTTACGGAGGATGGAGTATCGTGGGTATGATTCTGCTGGACTTAGTATTCGCACTAACGAGGGTCTACGAGTCATAAAGAGCGTAGGAAAAATTAACGATCTCGCAAACGTTGAAGATCTCAATGCCATCTCTGGCTACACCGGTATTGGTCACACTCGATGGGCCACCCATGGAAAAGTGAATCTGGAGAATGCCCATCCTCTCAGCTCATGTGCGGGGGAAATGTCAGTAGTTCATAATGGCATTATTAGTAACTTCCAAACGCTGAAGAAGGAATTAGAGAAGGAGGGTCACACTTTCAGGAGTAGTACCGATAGTGAAGTGATCATCCACCTATTCGAGAAATATTTTAAGATTGGAAACGATATCAAAGATGCCGTTCTTAAAACCGTAAATCGTCTTGAGGGGTCATTCGCATTCGCAATAATGCTTCGTGACGGAGAGGATATTGTAGGAGCACGATGTGGCACTCCTTTGATATTAGGCTTAGGCAATAATGGGAATTTTCTAACCAGTGATATTTTGGGGTTCATAGAGTATACCGACAAAGCCATATTCCTAGAAAACAAGGAGATAGTGGTTCTGGGCAAACATCATTTTGAAATCTCTGATTTTGAGGGGAATTTAGTTGCGAAGGAAGTCACACAGGTTGCTTGGGAGTTTGGGACACCGACTAAGGAGAAATACTCTCACTTTACACTGAAAGAGATCTTAGAACAGCCACTCGCTCTAGAGCGAGTCATATCTCAGGACCAGAAACCCATAGATCTGTTTTGTAAGAAATTGAAAACGAGGGCTAAAGTTGTAATTACTGGTTCGGGAACTAGTTATCATGCAGGATTATATGCTAAGTATGTTATGAGAGAGACGGCTAAGATTTCTTGTGATGTGGTTGTTTCCAGTGAGTTCAAATCACAGGATGTTGATCATGATACCTCAGTTCTTGTCTTGTCCCAAAGTGGCGAAACTGCAGATGCACTAAGGGCAACACAAATAGCCAAGGATGCTGGTTGCCAGGTATTATCAATTGTCAATGTGGTTGGTTCATCCTTAGCGAGAGAAAGTGATATTTCGTTACCCCTAAATTGCGGGCCGGAAGTTGGTGTCGCAGCCACCAAGAGTTTTACATCACAACTCGCCTTGATCTACATTATTGCTTCGAGAATTGGGATCGGTGATGATAGTTTGATTACATCTATCCCTCAGAAGGTTGAATCCATATTAGGAGAAGCTGAAAGAATTAAAAAATTGGTCAACGGCTATACTGAAGCTCGTGATTTTTACTATATAGCAAGATCTATTCACATCCCCATCGCGTTGGAAGGAGCGTTAAAGATGAAAGAACTGTCTTATGTTCATGCTGAAGGGATGGCAGCAGGCGAGTTAAAGCACGGGCCTTTAGCTCTGATAACTCAAGGGACGCCTGTTGTTGTGATCAACCCAACCGACGACAGCTATCAAGAAACTCTTGACAATGTCGTGGAGCTAAAAGCTCGCGGTGCGAAGGTGATCGGAATTTCTACGGTTTCCCATGAGGTTTATGACGATTTTATACCCATCCCAAAAGTGCATCCATTGCTTTCACCGATAATAGAGGTTGTACCTCTTCAACTCCTCGCCTATTACGCCGCAGTTAAGATGGGCCAAGATCCAGATTACCCACGTAACCTAGCCAAAAGCGTGACAGTAAACTAGAGCGCAAAAGGGAGGTAATTAGATTTTACAATATGAACACTCAACCTGCCATTTGAGAATTATCTAAATCGGGAGGGTAACGTTTATTTTCGGACCAGAATCTGTTGCTGGAAGGGTAGCCAATGGCTCGATTGCATTCACATAGGAAAGGCAGGTCTCAGTCTATGAGACCCGCAGTAAAGAAAAGTCCCAGCTGGGTAACATATAGTAGCGACGAAGTGGTCGGTATAGTCGTCAAGCTGGGAAAAGAGGGTCTTACACCCAGTCAAATAGGCCTAAGGCTTCGTGATGAGCACAATATTCCGTTAGTAAAAACCGCCTTAGG
>JAPUIC010000125.1 GCA_027297425.1 Nitrososphaerota archaeon
TAGAAAGTTCAGCCATATAAGCCTTACCTTACCCTTCTGATAGTTACTTTAATGATGTATCTTTGTATACCTGCTATATATAGTAAAGCATATATGAAGTTGTGGATATATCATATTGTAGGAGTTGTCTGTGAGCGGTAAGATCGTAAAAACGGAGACAAAGACTATCTCGGAGCTCAAGGCTTGTCCCATCGAGACGACTTTCAAAGTTGTGGGGAAGAAGTGGACTATACTGATTCTCAGAGAGATGTTTAACGGTTCCAATCAGTTCAACAGATTATCCGAGAACATAGAGGGAATAAACTCTAGAATGCTCTCGATACGGTTAAAGGAACTCAGCAGATATGGGATAATACGGAGAAGAATAATTTCCGAAGAGCCAATCCGTATAGATTATCAGCTGACCGATATCGGACGAAAACTACTCCCTTTATTGACGGAGGCTTCGAAATTTTCACTCAGTTGTCTACCTAGCGAGGTATACAGAGATGGAAGGCCTAGAACTTCGAAGCAGATCCCAAAACACATCCCAGTACACTAAGCTTTCTTCAGCTACTAGGTTTTGATATCCTTATTATCAGGAATAGGCCTCTCATGATATAATTTGAATCAGATCAGTGTAGTTGGAATTGCAGGCAGTATAAGAAAGGGGAGTTATACCAAGATGGCTGTTGATCTGGCCCTCCAGGGTTCAAAGGAAGCAGGTGCCAAAACAAAGCTCATAGATCTTCAAGATTACGAGCTCATCTTCTGCGATGGTAAGGAAGACGAAACTAACTATCCGGAGGATGTCTTTAGGCTACGGTCCGACGTTAGAGAAGCACAGGGGATTATTCTTGGAACGCCGGAGTATCATGGAAGTTTCAGTGGGATACTCAAGAATACGCTCGATCTCATGGGCTTTGATGAATTTGAGGGTAAGATGGTTGGGGTAGTGAGTGTTTCCGGAGGCATGATGGGCGGTCTGGAAGCAGCTAGTAGCCTAAGAAATATCTGCAGAGCTCTCCATTCATGGGTAATACCAGAGCAGACGGTCATCCCGGAGGCATGGAAAGCATTTGGGGATAATGGTAAGCTAAAAGATCAAGCACTTGATGAGAGAATTCGTAAGGTCGGTCAGCAGGTAACACGATTTGCGAACCTACATGCTTCAGAAAATGCCCTAGAGTTTCTCAACTCTTGGCAATGTTTGGAAGAAAACCCTGGAGCTACGAAGAAGGAAGAAGTTACGCCTAAAGTCTGAAAATTTATCGATTCCTTTGAACAAAAAATAGGTAGTCGGCTAGTTAGGTATTCAAATTTTGGAGGTTAAAGTTGAATGAATAGATCCTTCAACCTCCCAACCGTATCCCAGTCTACAGGTGAGACGCCTCCAGCAGCGAACTACATCATGGTCGCTATCGTCTTCTTGTTCTTCGGCGCCGCGATCCTGGTAATCGCAATCATTTCTGAAGTTATGATTCCCTTTGACTTTTCTTTTCTTTTCTGGATAACGGGGTTCTGCTTTATTATTGCAATAGTTTCTCTTTTAGTAGCATTTGTCGTACGGGGTCGACATATGGGCTCTGGTGAAGAGCCTAAACTCATGGTAAGAGATGATTATCAGGGAGTAGTCCTAGGTGAGACATCACGTGAAGTTATGTGGACCCCTAATCAGTTCCAGAAATGGAAGAGGAAAGATTTTGGTCGGACCAATGGCTTCATCTCTCTGTCAAATAGTGACTTCAAGGAACTCGTTTCAGAGCTCTTCAGACGTATGCTTTATTCAGTAGAGCATTCGTCATATCATGCTGACTTCGGAATAGATCTTATAGCGCGAAAAGGAAAAGAGGTCATTTCCATTGAGCTGAAGAAGTGGAAGCAGGGCAGGGATGTGGGCACTGAGATAGTAAGAAGATCGGTAGAGGGAAGATGGAAGTGTGGTGCTAGTAAATCGATAATCGTAACCACCTCCGGGTTTACTCCTAAAGCAAAAGTCCTCGCAAAAAAGAATCCAATCGAACTCTGGAACGCTACTAAGCTCTCTAGTCTGATCGGGGAATACCTTCTCGAAGACGAGACGCTATCTTAGACTAGATCTCTGCGCAAGAATCGGATCTTTCTATCTATGGTGAAGTATCTCAGTCTTGAGATTTGATACTCTCATTGCATTGAGTATAACTGCAAGTGTGAGCCCCATATCGCCTACCGCAACTGCAAGCCAAAGTGGTGTAAGACCTGGAATAGCAAATATGGCAAATGTGCTCTTCACGAGTATAGCGGCGATGATATTCTCTTTCATCCTGCGCATAGTCTTGATACTCAAGTCGATCAGATATGGAATCTTCATCGGTTCATCTCTCATAAGTGCCACATCACAGGTCTCTAGAGCTACGTCACTTCCAGCTGCACCCATCGCTACACCAACGGTCGCGTGAGCTAGTGCTGGAGCATCATTTATCCCATCACCAATCATGACAACTCCACCGTACTTCTCTTTGAGCTCATCAACAATCTTGACCTTCTCTTCAGGGAGGAGTCCTGCGTGATATTCTTCTATTCCTAACTCTTTGGCCGCCTCTCTTGCAACTGTCGAGTTATCTCCGGTAAGCATGATAGTCTTCAGTCCATGCTGTCGAAGGTGAAGGATACTCTCTCTTGCCTCGTCTCTCACCTTATCCTTAATCCCTATAGTTCCGAGTACCTCATCTTCATTGCCGACTAGCAAGATAGTCTTGCCTGCTCTTTCGAGATCCTCTATGTGTTCCTTATTTACTCGAAGCCCGAGCTCCTGAAACATTCCAGGGCTCCCGACATAGTAATCTTCACCAGCGATGGTTCCCTTCACTCCCTTACCCATCATTTCCTGAAAATTCGTGACGTCTCTCGGCTTGACTCTCTCTAATTCTGAATGCTCAACGATCGCTTTCGCGAGGGGATGATGAGACATACTTTCCAGCGACGAGGCTATAGAAAGAAGTTTTGCAGTGGTTACTGGATTATGAGAGGGAAGAACATCCATCACTTTTGGCTTGCCTATAGTAAGAGTCCCGGTCTTATCAAATGCTATGGCTTTGACCTTGCTCAACTCCTCAATGTAGATACCCCCCTTTACAAGGACGCCCTGTCGAGTCGCGCCCGTGATTCCTGAAATCATTGTAATTGGAGTAGAGATTGCTAGTGCACATGGACACGATATTACAAGTAGTACCAACGCTCTATAGACCCAATCGCTGAATGGCAGCCCGAAGAACAAGGGAGGGACGATGGCGACAGAGACAGCACCAACGAGAACTAATGGTGTATAATAAGTCGAAAACCGCTCAACAAACTTCTCTGTAACAGACTTCTTTTCCTTTGCCTCCTTGACCATCTTCACGATCTTGGAGATGACCGTTTCATCTGATCCCTTTGTTACATCGATCTCTAAGACTCCATCGTGGTTTATCGTCCCGGCGAAAACAGTATCTCCTTTCTGCTTCGTAACAGGCATAGATTCGCCCGTAACCGACGATTGATCAACAGTCGACATTCCAACCGAAACTGCACCGTCTACAGGAATCCTTCCGCCTGGCCGTACAATGACTTTATCCCCTACTTTTACTTCACGAATAGTTAGTTCCACCTCCTTTCCACCTCGCCTCACAAAGGCAGTTTCGGGTGCTAACTTTACTAGAGCCTGGAGTGACTTCTTCGTTCCTTCAATGGCGCGCTCTTCAAGAACTCCCGCAATCGAGAATAGGAACAGCACAGCCGCCCCTTCTTCACCTTGGCCTACAAAGAAGGCACCCACAGCTGCAACAGTCATTAGAAAAGAGATACTCAATCTCCGATGAAGAATTGATCTCAACCCATCGATAACTATCTGATGACCGGCAACTCCAGCAGAAGCCAGAAAGACTGCAAGTGAGAAAATTTCCATGTCAAGAATGAACTTTAGCACTAGACCGATGAGGAGGAGCGTGCCAGCTACTACGCTTAAGACAATAGGCTTCCGATCATTATGCCTTTCGAGGTGTACAGACTCATCATGATCTGTCTCGCAGTGTTCGCAACTCATGATAATAGCAACTCCTACTATGGAGGTTGCCAACGCTTTGCTTTAATAAATATCTGTTAACAG
>JAPUIC010000126.1 GCA_027297425.1 Nitrososphaerota archaeon
TTACGAACGAGCATCTAATACATTAAGGACCGGCGGATCTCTCAAAAGATTTCTCAGATATTCCATACTGATCTACATATTCTTGAGCGCACTTGGTTTTTGGTTATCTGTCATTAGTAGCATTTCTAGTAACCCGATATCTATCTCCTCAGTCCTTGTGTCAACTATCCCGATCGCGGTTAGCTTTTCACTAATCACTGTCATCATTCACTCCAAATGGGAGATTACCAATACTATGCAAACCGGAGAAAATACTGCCATAGAAATTGAAGGAACTACAAATATTGATACTGCAGAGCCTCCGACTACTCCCCCCACTGCACAAACTCATCTCCAAAGGAGGCTTCTGCTTAGGGGTAGCCTACTATCAGCTTCAGCTGTTGGTGTTGCTCTCCTACTTTACGGACTCCTTCCTCTCACTACTTCTAACCCGTTTCGAGAAAGCACTTCATCTAAGGGTAATATACCGACAACAGAGGCGAAGGATCTCACTGGAATCTTCAAAGATCCTAGATTGACCGATTTCGTAAATTCAGAGGTAACCTCGAATAAAGACTTCTACAAAATTCAGGTCAATATCTTCGACCCCGTTGTCGACGTGAATAAATGGAGTCTCAAGATTGGTGGACTAGTTGACAGAGAGATAGAGATGACTTATGATGAGATCTTAAGTTTGCCCAGCAAAGAGCAGTTCACTACATTAGAGTGCATCAGCAATGAAATAGGTGGTAACTTGATAGGTAATGCACTCTGGAAGGGTACCACTCTGAAGGAGGTCCTTGATAGGGCCGGCGTCAAGCAAGACTCTGTCTATCTAAAATTCAAGAGCTTTGATGGGTATTTTGTAGGCATACCGTTGGATAAGGCGATGATGGAAAGCACTCTATTAGCATATCAGATGAATGGAGAAACTCTTTCCGCGGGTCACGGTTTCCCACTGAGAGCGATTGTCCCAGGAATCTATGGAATGATGAATGCAAAGTGGATTACTGAGATAGTACTCGAGCCGCAGGTAGTAGTGGGCTTTTGGCAGGAGCGAGGTTGGTCGAACGATGCTCAAATAATGACCAATGTCATATTCAAGAAGCCCACCAGTGGTGCTCGATTCTCCGGCCCAACACCTATCTCTGGAGTTGCATTCGCTGGAGATCGTGGAATCTCAAAGGTGGAGGTCAGTATGGATAGAGGGGAGACTTGGACCGAGGCGAGCCTTAGGAGGCCTCTTTCAGGATATTCTTGGGTACTCTGGGCTCTCGAGTGGATTCCTCCTAGCGCTGGAGTATATCAGATATGGGCAAGAGCAACAGATTCTACTGGCACCACTCAAACAGGAAAAGTCATGCAACCTTTCCCTAACGGAGCTACAGGATACCATAAGATCAATGTCAGGGTTCAGGGAGTCTAATTACGAATAGGAATGGCGGAAGCTCCTCTGGATTTCGTAGTTCAGCCAAGCCCCATCTCTACCTCTGCATAGTCAGCCACGTAGACGCAATAGCGCGACCGACCCACCTTAGGGTTGCTCCCTCCCGGACCTCACCCGATTCGATAGTTCAAAGTAGGCGACTCTCCTTCGAGAGAGCCTCTTCTTTCGACCGCCCACTCCGGCGTGAATTCATCCCTACAGAAGTAGTAGGTATCCTAACCAATCTATTTGACCCAGAGGTTACTGGCCCCTGCTTATAGCCGATTTCAGGAAAGGAGACGGCTAGCCTCCCGACCCTACCTTCCACCATTTGAAAAATACTATACCTAATTATTTAGCCATTGCTAATATGAGGTAGATCTACTATTGGACCGAAGAGCGACTAGTCACACTAATCTTTGATTTCGGCTTGAACTGCTCGAGCATTAGGCATACTGAGCAGATCTTGCCAGAAGAGGGGGAGCCGCATTTCTCACATTTTTCGAGCATCTTTTTGGAACTATCTCCTTTATTCAACTGCTCAGCAATTTTGAAAGCGGACTTTTGCGTCATCTGTTTTATCCCCGGATGCTTCATCTCCAGAGTGTTCAGAAAGTTCCTTACCTCCGTCCTAATACCTTCATTCATATGAGGGCATGAGGCCACTTGAAAAGGTATATCGTTAAGATAAGCGAAAAAAGCAATCTCCTTTTCGTATATTTCCTGGAATGGCTTGATCCTTCTAACTGGAAAGTTAGGGTTGGAACTAGCGGGTGGATCGGCATACTTGATTTTTTGTATATCACCGCTGAAGAGGTTGATCATGTATGTTTGGACAAAATCGTCGAGATTATGCCCAGTTGCCACTACATCTGCACCAACTTTGATAGCGGCCAAATCTAGAGCTCTTCTCCTAAATGTCCCACAGATAGCACATGACGTGACCTTCCCTTCTCTTTGTTCTAGAGCATCTTCCAGCCCTAAATCATAAAGATCCTTGAAAGAGAGAACAACATGCTTTACTCCTAACTTCGAAGAGAAATCCGATGCAAGCCTTATCGATTCATCTCTATATCCAGGAACTCCTTCATCGATAGTAATAGCATACAACCTTGAACCATGCTTTATTGAGAGCTCATTCATCACCAGAAGCAGTGCTAAACTATCTTTACCCCCCGATACGGCGACTGCAACGGTTTCGCCATACCTAACCATATTATTCTTCGCAATGGCCTTTCTTGTTTTTTCAGTAATGGATTTGCAAAAACACGCCTTACACAGACAATCATGCGTGTATTCTCTGTTGAATACTCCCGCTTTACCACAGATTGTGCATTTCTGCAAACCTTGAACGGTCTTAACTGAAAGAATAAAGGTTGATCTATATGGTTGTCCGACAGGCTTTTTTGTATCCCTATTAGGAACCAAATAGGGGAGTCATAGATCAAGTGAAGTCTGGAGACAAGTCAGAGAAGTCTGAGGATAAAGCAAACAAGAAACCTGAAGAGAAAAAGTACAAGCCGGTAGAATTCCAGTTCCCATTTCTTCTCATACGGACAAAAGGCGGCTTAAGGATGCTAGATAGGCTTGGCTCTTTGCGCGTGACTCCAACGATTGGCTGGGTCCTCCTAATAGCTCTACCGCTAATTGCGATAGCTACCATAGGCCTGATATTATGGAACCTGAACCTAACGATATCGTCACCCGTTTTGAGAGAGTTTGTTCGTGAGCTTGGTCCTCGTGCAAATCTTCTGATCCCAGGCCTTAACCCTTTGATACCCGCTCTTGGCTGGGTTGGCCTGTTCGTAGCGATCGTAGTTCATGAG
>JAPUIC010000127.1 GCA_027297425.1 Nitrososphaerota archaeon
AATCCTATTTATTCATGACTGCCTTACCGCTTAAGGTGTAACTTATGCGAACGCAAAAATGAGGATTCCACACGTTCGGACCATAGGTCCAACGTAACGTTGAATCTCAGGGATAAGATATCCATACTTATATGTGGCTGCTCGACTCAACCATCGTGCTTTCAACGAGTTATTTCTAGACGTGGGCTCTTCCTTTCAATTCCCTTACTAATAGTCATTACGTTGTCAGATATCTGACAAATAACGAATGATGAGAGTTCAATCAATTTTGCACGTTCTAACTCTTTAGCGACGCCTAGGATCTTGTCTCGATCTATCTTGGCATGCAGAGCGAGTTCTTCCAGAGCTAGCGGGTTACTAGCTTGTAGAGTCTTGTATGCCTTTGCAGTATCGCCCTTAAGGCCAAGCTGTCCGAAATCGCGAGAATCAAGAGTCATCCGAGATTTTAGCTCGATAAATCTAACTAAACACGGGTAGGGCGAATTTTCTTGACAGAAAGGGTCGCAGCGTATCATCCTTGTAATCGAATAATAATTAATTGGAGGATTACCTATTCAAAAAAGGGACTTAGAACCCTTAAGTCTGCGGTAAGGTCATAGGATGGTGTGAAATGGCGCAGATCTGGGATTTCGCAATTTGTTGCCATCATTTTCTCGGTTATCATCGTGCTATCTATAGGCGGCCTTCTCTTTGCAGGCCTTACCGGATACGTTTCAGGTGCTGGAAGGATAAACGCGTTCGCGCTCACCGGTCAATTGAATACGCAAAGTAGTGGAGAGGGAATACTTACCGTTACTGTTCTGAATACCGGTACCACGAGTCTAAGAATTAACGCTTCAAACCCTGGAGATGTTAGGATTGTTGGGCCTGGAGATCCGACGATTAACAAAGCAGGACCCCTAGGAATCATCGAGATGTCTCCAGGAGATTCGATGACTGTTGTAGTTTTTTTATCGGGGGTTCAACATGGCGGTGATTTCATAATAATAATCAACCTTATGAGTCTTGATGGCACTATGAATGCTGAGCAGGTCAGGATACGTGCACGATGACCCAACCGAGCAGATAGCGGATAAACGGTAGATCCGAATCTTCGATTTCTCGGGTTTAAATAACCGAGAGATTTTGATCGCATCCTGATGCCTAGACCTAAGCCCATCATCAACTTCGTAAATGTGGTTGCCACGGGCGATATGGGACAAACTGTAGATTTGCTAGAGATAGTCAGGAAATTTGAAGGGAGCCAATACGAGCCAGAACGTTTTCCTGGGCTAGTATTCAGGCTCAAAAAGCCTAAGACAGCTACCTTAATCTTTCACTCCGGCCGGATGGTATGTACTGGCTCAAAGTCAGCGGTGATGGCATCAGAGGCCATCAACTTGGTTGTCAACCAACTCAGGAAGAAGGGAATCAAGATATTGAAAGATCCGACGGTTCAGGTACAGAATATTGTTTCTTCGATCGACTTGAGGTCTAAGATAATTTTGAAAGAAGTTGCTTTGCATATGCCACGAATCATGTATGAACCGGAACAATTTCCAGCGGCTATCCTTAGAGTGTTGGACCCGAAAGTTGTCTTCTTGATCTTCTCAACCGGGAGACTTGTCTGTACTGGGGGAAAGAAGGAGGAAGATATCTACAAAGCTGTCAAGAATCTTCAAAAGACGCTTGAAGAGAAAGGATGGTTCTACTGATCCTGGTTATCTGTTAGTTAGCTAGTTAGTTAGGAACTCAGCTTATCCACCAATCTAAAGTCGAAACGGTGGCTCTTAACAGGAAAACGTTAACTAACCAATGAGGGTGTAGTTATCGTAAACTTGGTCAATTTCGCACTCCACTTACCCGGAGTTCAAATATCAGGCGACTACAAGGCGGTTCTCAATACCTGCAGAGAAGCTGAAAGGTTAGGATTTGATGCGATATGGACAGCGGACCATTTCTATGCGTTCCCGAGACCTACTAGTAGAGTATTCTTAGAAGGGTGGACTACGCTTAGTGCGTTATCCAGGGATCTTGATAAGATTAGGATCGGAACACTAGTGCTTTCGAACTTGTATAGACATCCCGCAGTCTTAGCCAAGATGGCATCTACATTAGACGTCATTAGTGAAGGAAGGTTAGAGTTCGGCATAGGAGCCGGCTACCAGAGAATCGAGTGCGAAGGATACGGTATTCCCTTACCTAGACCAGCCATTAGGGTCAAGATGCTTAGAGAGTCGGTAAAAGTCATAAAGAAATTATGGACCGAATCCGATGCGAATTTCTCAGGAGAGTTTTATTCCCTTAAAGATGCGGTCTGCGAGCCAAAACCGGTACAGAAGCCCCATCCACCCATCTGGATCGGCGCAAAAGGGACTCATCTGACAATGAGGGTCGTTGCTGAACTTGCTGATGGTTACAACGTTCCAAATAGCGTTGAGGACAAGCAGGCGATGCTAACATCACTCAAGGAGCACTGCAGGATAGTAGGACGAAATTATGAGGAGATCACGAAATCTATGTTACTTCCTACTTACGTCTACGAGGATGAAAGTGAAGTCAAAAAGAAGTTAGACGAGCTCTCGAAGGTCTGGGGCAGGAGTGAAGAGTATATGAGAAATACGATGTTACTGGGTACACCCGATCAATGTATTGAGCAGATAGAGAGTTACAAGAAGATGGGGTATTCATACTTCATATTTGGTGTAGGGGGAGTTACTGCAGCCCCGCTCAAGATCCTAAACTTGCTTGCTGAACAGGTACTAAGGGTCTCAAGGAAAAAATAAGGTCCTCGAATAAACAGGGTTTTAGATACTATAAAGATCTGGGCACTGAAGGCCCTGTAGTCATCAATCTGGATAGCTCTATCAGAACTAGTACTAAACCTTCGGAATCGTCCTCTTTCACAGCAGCCTGAATATTGTACAGACGCTGGATAACTGCCGACTCTACCTCCTCTGGAACCAGTTCCATTAACTGATCGATGCATCCAGCTAATTGTCCCAAAATCAGCTTGCGAACGTCAGAGTTGTAAGACTCTCCCTCTATACTGGGCATCTCCGATTCCCTAGGAATATCTATGACGAGTGTGGTCAGGTCTCTCGATGTGGCTAATAGAGATCCAAATCTCTGTCGTGATACAGGATCTTGAAGCATATTAGCGAAAAGTGATAAAACCATTAAATTAAGATGGGTCTATGTTAACTAACTAGATGGTTTATTTGGTAACTCCCAATTTCGTAATCAGTCATAGATACCTCAAATTTCAGCGGTCCTAATCGGCCTTTATTCTCCCTAATCGGTCCCGTAAAATATCCACCACTCAGGAAC
>JAPUIC010000128.1 GCA_027297425.1 Nitrososphaerota archaeon
GATTGCCCCCAAGGTCCCAGTAAGAGATCTTAGTGATTTTTCTGTATGGTATACGCCTGGAGTAGCTGCAGTTTCCTCTGCCATACATAAAGACAAGAGTCTCTCGTTCGAATATACTGGTCGGTGGAATACTATCGCGATCATAACTGACGGTTCTAGAGTTCTTGGTTTAGGTGATATCGGTCCCGAGGCTGCAACGCCAGTTATGGAAGGAAAGTCTCTAATCTTCAAGTTTTTGGGAGGAATAGACGCTGTTCCACTATCTATAGGGGTCCATAAGATAGATGAAATCATTCAATTCGTTCAAGCAGTAGAGCCAGCCTTTGCTGGAATAAATTTAGAGGATATTTCTTCCCCGAAATGTTTTGAGATATTGGATACTCTCAGAAAGAGTTTGGATATACCAGTCTGGCATGATGATCAACAAGGGACAGCTGGTGTAACTTTAGCTGGTCTAATTAATGCTCTTAAGGTAACTGGTAGGCCTCTTAGGGGTACACAAATTGTATTATACGGAGCCGGAGCAGCAAATATAGCTACGGCAAGGCTTCTAATCGTTGCAGGATGCGATCCAGGAGATATTTTACTCGTTGATTCTAAAGGTATTCTTCATCCAGAACGGGATGATATTGACGTACTCTCCATAAGGCATAAAGCAAAATATGAGTTAGCGATAAAAACAAATGTTAATAGGAAATCTGGGGGGCTCAGTGAGGCTCTTAAGGGCGCTGAAGTTCTAATAGCAGCTTCTCATCCAGGACCAAATGCCTTCGATAAGGGATTGATCCAGACTATGGATAAAGATCCTATAGTCTTTCTCCTTGCCAATCCAGTGCCAGAATTGTGGCCGTCTGAAGCAGAACAAAATGGGGCTAAAGTGGTTGCTACTGGGCGATCTGACTTTCCAAATCAAGTGAATAACAGCTTGTTATTTCCAGCAATATTTCGGGGAGTCTTGGATGTTAGAGCTAGATCAATAACTGATGAGATGGTGATCGCCGCCGCTGAGGAGATAGCTAAGTTTGCTGAAGAGACTGGTCTAAGTAGTACCCATATATTACCAACTATGTTAGACTTGGAAGTTTATGCTCGTGTTTCAGCAAAAGTTGGAGAGAAGGCAATAGAGTTGGGATTAGCTAGAAAGAATTTATCCGGTGAGGAATTAAAGTTAACTGCTTCGCGAATAATAAGTAGATCAAGGAAGTTTATGTCATCAATGATAGAGAGTAAATTTATTCAGGTCCCTGATAGTTCCTAGTTGGGTTCAAATGGTAAAGGGTGCGTACATTATACGGGAGGCTGGAGTAGATGATGTTAGAGGGATTTCTGAGCTACTCGTGAGACTGAAGAAATTAAATGGTGAGTTTGATCCGATGTACAAAGTTGTAAGTAATCTTATTGAAAAAGCCGAGAGTTATACTAGGGAAGCTCTAGGCTCAAATAAGGATGTAGTTTTAGTTGCAGAAATTGAGCAGAAGATAGTTGGTACGGTTAAAGCTGTACTAAAAGATAGAAGGTTCTATGAGCCAGCTATTCACGGAATAATAGTTGATTTGTATATTCTTCCCGAAAACCGGCGTGGTAAGTTAGGCGAGGATCTATTGAATAGGATAGTGAATATCTTAAAGCAGAAGGGTGTTGAGGTAGTGACTGCAGAGTTTCCAACTCAAAATACGCTCGCTGAAAATTTTTATCAGAAACATGGATTTAGGGCGTTAGTAAATACGTTTGCCAAGACCATTCCTAAATGATATCAATCTGAAGAAATAGGATTAATAAATACAAACATACACTTATTAAATGGAAATCTTGGTTTTTTTTTAATGATCGCGATTGTAGGTTCGGGAAGAGTTGGGGCTAATGTAGCTGTTCAAATCGTTACCAAAGAGCTAGACGATCTTACCTTAATCGATGTAGCTCAAAATCTTCCTCAGGGTGAAGCTCTAGATCTTCAGCATATGGCTGCCTCCTACGGTATAGATCTTAAAATTAAAGGAACTAATGACTTTTCTGAACTTGGTCGTGCGGATCTCATCATAGTTGCCGCAGGATTTGGAAGAAAACCCGGTCAGACGCGACTTGACCTAATGAAGCAGAATTCTGGCATAATAGCTAGTGTATCAAAAGAGATCGCCAAATACGCAAAATCATCTATGGTTCTTATGATTACAAATCCGATGGATGCCATGACTTATGTTGCTCATCGAGTAACAGGCTTTCCTACTAATCGAGTTTTTGGGATGGGGGGAATGCTTGATTCTTGTAGATTTAAGAGTCTCTTAGCCCAGGAATTAGGTGTTTCTAGTAAATCTCTCGGTGTAATGGTAATTGGTGAGCATGGTGAGTCAATGGTTCCCCTCCCGAGATTTTCAAGTGTTTCTGGCGTGGCTTTAGAAAAGTTTCTTTCTAAGAAAAAAATGGATGAGGCTGTCGAAATGACTCGAAAGATAGCAGCTGAGGTTATCGCATTAAAGGGAGCTACAATATACGGACCGTCAGCTTCTGTGGCTTCTATGGTAGACGCTATAGTTAACGATAGAAAATCTCTGATGCCAGCTTCGGTATATCTAAATGGTGAGTTCGGTGTGAGTGATATATACATCGGAGTTCCAGCAATAATTGGAAGGGACGGGATAGAGAGAATCGTTGAAGTTCCGTTGGATGAAGCAGAAAGAGCTATTTTCTTAAGGGGAGTGACCTCTTTAAAAGATGCTATTTCGACCTTAGATTTGTAGCCGTTTCACTATCCGCCTAGCTTTGATCCACGTTGAAATTATTATAATGGATTCAAATTATATCGATAATTATTAATATTGAGTAAGAATCAGTAAAGTTCGAAAGGGATTAACTTGGCAAAAGATGGTGCATTTAACCTCCTAGCTGGAAAGCTTACGGAAGTTATTAACGAAACGATCGGCCCTCCATTACAATATCTAGTTAACTGGGGAAGGCTCTATTCGTTGTGGCCGGTACATCTTGAGACAGCATGCTGTAGTGTAGAGGTTGGTGCTGCTTCTGGTCCCCGATTTGATATAGAGCGTTTCGGTGTGCTAGAAGCGTTCGGATCGTTACGACAGTGTGATTTTATCATTGTTCAAGGAACTGTAACTAGAAAAATGGCACCAAGATTAAAGATGATTTATGATCAGATGCCAGAACCTAAATACGTATTAGCCATGGGAGCTTGTGCGATTTCAGGCGGCCTCTATTTTGATTCGTATAATGTTGTGCCTGGGGCAGATAAAATAATTCCTGTAGACGTTCATGTACCAGGATGTCCTCCACGACCTGAGCAGGTTATTCAAGGAATAATCATGATTCAAAATAAAATTAAAAAATCTAAAATCATATCACCGCCTCCAAAGATGCCACAAATTCAAATCGTTTCTGATACTGAGACCACTACTACGGCCGAAGTAAAATCCCTTAACTAAAGCATAAAATAATTACAATATTAATTAACGGATTGATTTTTTCATTTACTACATTTCTGCAGAAAAATGATTATTTTAAATCCGCGAGAAGAACGAATAGACCAGAGCCAATCAATAAGGCTGCAATGAGAAAGAAGACCCCTACTAACGGCTGCACCAGGGGTGTAGACACAGTATAAAACACAGTTGTAATGCCCAAAATAAGGAAAATTAGACCAACTATTTTGATAAATATGTTCGTTCTAGTCGAGTTAGACAATAAGTATCACTTCAATAGCTCTTTGCTTCTTCAAGCTTCTCTGGAAGGTACTTATCCACAATCGTGGTAAGTCCATATTTTGCAAAAGCTTCAAGTTCACTCTTCTTTTTAATTTTTAGGAAAACTTCTAGTTCCTTGGCCCAAATTCCTCCAGAATATCTTGGATCTCTCTTCAACTCGTGAACCCGTTTAATATCTATATCGCTCAAAGGGATGCTCGGTAACTTGTATTTGATAATATCACTTCCCCACACTCCGATCCATTTCCCTGTAGGAACTGCCAAATCTCTTAGATGTGCAGCGTTAGCAGATCCGGAAATAATAACCATCGCAATATGTTCCCCATAGATATCCCCATCCGTCATCACGTATACAGGTAACTTGAGTTCCTGACTAAGACGTTTGAGCATATACCTAGTTGACCTTGGTGGTTGACCAGCAGTATCGATAATTATTGCCTTAAACCTTTCATGGACCTTCTCCTCTACAAATCGTGTAAATAATCCACCTTTTTCTACCGCGATTATAATTTCAGCCGATGTATCAATAAACTCAGCGGTACTGAGACTCGGACCAATTAGAAAACCGTCAGGATGTGATGTGAGGTTAAGACCACGACCTTCATAGCCTTTAACTGTATATTCTATATCGAGGTCTCCAAAAATAGCGCTTCTCTCTTCTGGGTAAACGTTAAAATCTTCTCTAGCTCGAGATAATATTACCTCTAGATCCGTTATTATATCATCTGATTCTGATTGATCGGAGAACTCAACATCAAATGCTTGGGCAGAATAAAAGACATCCCGGAGTGTAGATGTCTTACCTTCACTAACTAATTTATCGGTGAAGTAAGCTAGCCATATCAACTGAGTAAATGGTCTGATCTGTTTAATATTCTGTGAGGACCTAGTAACTGTAGAAGCGCCTAAAACGTACTGCCTCAGGTTAGGATCATAAACAAGGTTCTTAACAGAGCGAGTATGAAGAGTTAGAGTAGGGAATATCTGTGAATCTAGATCCTTGTAAACGCGTTTCCCGATGTTTTTAATTAGGGTTCTAACGTCTTCCTTTCTTATACTACTCTGAGATTTTTTATCTCCCCTACTCATCAGCAAATTCCTCTAGGGTTAGCTGGCCCTCTTTAGAGAATCTAAGTATTTTTTTCTCTTCCTTTTGCTCTTCATCTTCAAGTGGTTTAGTGTCGGGCTCACTTTGCTCTTTCTCAGGAGTGTTAGTCTCAGGAGTGTTAGTCTCAGAGTCTTTCATACCCCTAGATTCTAAGAGTTTTTTATATCTAGGGAGAGCCTCGGCTCCTGACAGATCTTGAGAGAATTTAGCGATGAGGGGTAGAAAATGACTATAGATATTGGTCTTTCTCTTGACCATCTCAAGAGAACCTTTATGGGATAAATAACTGTAGACTTTCCTAAGTACATCTCTGATAGCATTCTTAATCTCTCTTTCGACTTCAATTCTATCAGCTAAGTATTCCTTACCGACTGTCTTATAGGGAATCTTGGTCGAACATACATGTGTTATTATTGCTAAAGGGGCATCTTGTGGTATTCTGTAACGTTTCCAGTCTATCTCTTCATTCATCACCTTCCAAGATACGTCGTTTCCTTCATCATAGAGTAAGGGTATTCGATTCGCAAAACGCAGCAGCTGCAGTCCTGGGCCTAATTGCTTACTACCATACACTAGGCCTACTTCCACAATAAATGGGAAACCAGAGTAGGCAGCTGGTGGTCTAACAGAAACTACAACAAATTCAGGATCCAGCTCTTTCATTATTCCAGTTTTCATTATTTCCTCACCTAATGGTGAAAGACAACTCCCATCAGGCTGTAGGAATTCTTCGAAATTATGTAGGGCGTCGGTCAGGGTTACAATATCTTCGTTGGAAAGTTGGTCTGGACTCATAGTTGGGTCGATCTTTGCAAAATCTAAGAATTTCCTAGCAATTTTATCTCCCACTCTGTGAAAATTTTTACATAAGAATTTTAGCATATTAGGATCTTTAGATTGTTTTATTATTCTTCTCAGAGCCTCAACATCTGTGCCGTGGGGATGTGGCAGAGTTTCCCTTGGAGGGGTCGGCAATTGTTCAGTAGCTTTCTCATAAAATGAAAGTTTTCCCTGAGGATCAACTACTGTTATGTTTGCGTAAGGATTAACTAACGCTGTCTGTTTAAAATATTCCTGAATTTTGATGGAGGCTCTAGGATAATCGCCTTCTAGTGTCACCTCGACAGATGTGCCGGTCGAACCATTCGCAGGTAACGACTCTCTTCTGAGAATTATAGGTGAATTTGTTTGTATATCGATCATCATATGGATTACTTCTAGGGTTTTTCCATCTGTCGAACTTCTAATTACTACTGGTTTGTTAGTAGTTATCTGTCCGTAGAGGATCGCCATCGTACCTCCTAGACCGAACATTCCTCTAGCCTGCTTTAACTCATATTTGGACCCAAAGAAGACTCTCCCAAATGCTCTAGAGATGTGTTTTGCATCGACTCCCGGTCCATTGTCTAACACTTTTAGTAAATAGTGGTTAGAGTCAGTTCTATTCGGGGAACCCTCCGGTGCAGTTATTCTGACGTAAATATCTGGATGTATGGAATATGCCTCACATGCATCTAAAGAGTTCTCTACTAATTCCCTAACAGCTGAGTAAAGTGCTCTTGCTGGATTGCTGAAACCTGCAAGATCTCTATTCCTATAGAAGAATTCGCTGGGGCTTATCTCAGAAAAAGATGTTTTTGAATCAGGCAACTTCCTTATCCTCCCAAAGCTTTAATCTATCGATCTTAGATTGTCTTTTCGTTCCCTCTAGATAGCGATAGACAGCTCTATGAGGTTTACCTGAAGCTAACATGTGTAACGCCTCTAAAGCTACCTTAACATCAATAACGGATCCTAAAATCGTTGCCGAATAACCATATATAGAAACATTAGTATTAGTGAGCTCTTCTAATATTTTTCTTGTCTTTCCTTCTAACCCAATAATCCTACCCTTTATTCTCGTTAAAGCATCGGTTGACTTACCAGTATAGTCTCTTAGATCGACTATCTCCATTATTACCTCGTCATTTATTAGTTGTAGTGCTTTCTCAGATGAAAACCCTCTTCCGATGGCAATAATAATATCGGTTGCTTTTAACGCATTAAACTGCTCAGGTTCGCTTGATGATTTTAGAAGAATGTCACCGCTCTTACTATCAACTATTATCTCAACATCACATAACTTTTCAATCTTGTTTTTAGCTTTTCCACCTTTCCCCAGAAGTGCACCAATACGTTGAAGAGGGATCCTTAGATTATGTTGATAATCCATTTACTGACCTATCAACTCTAGTAATAGTTTCTCGGTTGGTTGGGTGTTGATACCCCTTTTTGAGAAGAAGTGGTTTATGTTGTTTAGGTCGCGTTCTAGGAAGCTCTTAGCTAATGGATGGGCTATGTGTACTCCAGAGCCAAAGTCGAATATTATGAGTTTATTCCGATATTTGAAGATATTAAACTCAGAGAGATCGGCGTGTATAATATGAGCTTTCCGATATAGTTTTTTCACATATGAGATTATTGTATTATAGTCCTTATCAATGACTCTCTTAACGTTTACTAATAATTCTGCATGATAACCATCTTCGCCAATAAATTCCATAATTAGGACGTTACGTTTTATTGCGAGGGGTTTTGGAACATTGATACCGTTATTATAAGCGGTTAGGAGGTTTCGATATTCTTTTCTGGTCCAAAGCTCAATTAATTTTCTGTTATTCTTTGTTATATTTTTGAAACGGGGATCTCCTTCAATATAGATAAGCCTTTTTCTAAACTCGGATGATACAACTAAATAGATCTTTACGGCAACGGATGTCCCATCGTTTTTGACCCCCCAGTATACACGTGCTTCCTTACCAGAATTGATAACCCCGTTAAGGTATGATAGGTTTTTCTCATTCATGAGATCATTAAGAGTAAGGAGGGATGTTTTATCAAAGACTTCCTCCATTATCTGGAAATCTCGAGTATCCTTAACCCGTATTTTGTATTCTTTATCATATCTCCTTAGTCTTTCGGTTACTTTTTTTTCTATCCTAGCATCTACATCCTCTACATCATCTATATCATCTATATCCTCAGAGAAGTTTTCCATTTAGCATCATGGGTTAGTGTTTTTAGAAGTTATTAATAATGAAGGTTTTTGAAGAATAGAATAGAATAGATTCATCTTATGCCCTAGGAAACTTGTATATCATTAGAAATGGTACTTTCTCTATTTTTTTAACTGCATTAGGAGAGGCAAGTTTCTCTAATAACACTTTATCTATAATTCGTTTACCAACTAGATTCGCCATCGGACATTTTCTTAGTAAATCAATTGCGTCCTGTCCACTCATTAACTCATGACCAAAATAGTCCTTTGATATATGCATCTTCAGATTCTTAGATTGGACTGTCTTATCAAGAAGCTCTTCATCACAAATATTTACCATCCTCATACTTTGCCATGAGATGGTTTTAACTACAAAATTTTTTGGTGTCTGCTTATCCAACATCGTCACGAAAACTTGGCTGGAGATCTAGCCCCACATGCCTCGCAAACAAGGAATTGAAGTCTCTTTGACTTCTCTAGGTGGGTGTCTGGTCTTCCACATACCGGACAAATGACAGCAGCCTTGACATATCTCTCGAATAGAACTCTAAAGGAATCGGGATTTCTTCTTCCTATAAAGATCGCTCTATCCCCATCCATTGAAGCTGCTGTAGCTAATTCCTTCGCAAGGAATAAGAGGACTTGATCAGGATCTCTCCTGAATGCTCTTGGATATTCCATAAAATTCCTCAAAAAGGTCTTGTTGCCAACCCATAACACCTGTGGTTTAGGAATTTCCAATCTTTCCTCTTGAGGTTTCTCGGTTGAGGTACTAAGTTCAGATCTTAATTTTAGTAGCATTTCATCGTAATCAGGAAGTGGTACCAAGTATTTTTCAAAATAAAATGACGAGTAGTTACTATTATATTCTTTGAACCATCATAACTATTGTCTAGTTTGAGCCGATTAATAAAACACTGTCAGATTTTATTATGGATTATAGCATAAGTGATCGTTATGGTTATTTTATCAGCTTCTGGAATGCGGGGCATAGTAGGGGATGAGCTAGACCCAACCTATATTCTAAAAATCGTGAAAGTTTTTCTCAAGCTAATACGGAATGGACAGTGTGTCGTAGGCCATGATTCTAGACCATCTTCTATGATGCTATCAGAAGTTATTATTGCTGAACTCCTTTATGAAAAATACGATGTTCATAATTTAGGTATGATAACTACTCCAGCATTATCACATTATCTCCGGGATAAGGTTATTCCTGGTGGTATAATGATAACAGCTTCGCACAACCCGCCCAATTGGAATGGTGTTAAGTTCTTTTTGAAGGATGGTAGAGGCCCGAACTATGTAGAAAGCCGCGAACTAGTAGCAAACATGGAGCGTTTATCCTCTAAAAATTCAGTGGTTAGTAATGGGGTTTATGGATCAGTACTCGAAGCTCCTACTATACCATATAGTGACTCAATAATTATGTATGTTGGAAGAAATTCGTGTAAAGGTATCAAAGTTGCGTTGGACATCGGAGGAGGTTCTGGTTATTCGTTAATCCCAACAATATTTTCCGAAATAGGATGTGATATCATATTAGTAAATGCAGATCCTGGGGATTTTCGTAGAGAACTCGATCCTACTGTAGATGCTCTATCCGAGCTACGTAAGGTTGTAATTGAAAAAGAGTGTGATGTTGGGTTTGCTTATGATTGTGATGGTGATAGGGTAGTGGTTGTAGATAATAGAGGCGTAAAAATGTCGAGTGACGCGACTTTATTCATGACTGTGGGTTATCTATCTAATTTTGGTGGTATTAAGAATGTAATTGTTAGTGTAGATACTACATCTGCTGTAGAAAATGAGTTGTCGGCATCGGATCGACGGGTGATATATTCAAAGGTAGGTGAAGCGAATGTTGTCCATGAACTTCTAAAACATCAGGGCCATATAGGAGGAGAAGGAAGTAGTGCTGGGGTTATAATCCCTGAGGTTTCTTTCTGTAGAGACGGGATATTAACATCTGCTCTTCTTTCTAGAGCTCTAGCTGAACGTTATAGTTTACAGAATTTAGTCTCTGGACTCTCTAATTATCACCAAATAAGGAGAAAATTATCTTGTGATCGTAAGAAGGCAGTTGAAATTGTCGAACGTCTCTCGAAGTCTGAAAAGAATGTTGATTTAACTGATGGTGTAAAAATAAAAATCTCTAATGGATCTTGGGTTCTAATTAGACCATCTGGTACAGAACCGGTGTTAAGAATTTCCGTAGAAGCTTCCTCTCAGGAAGAGGCTAAATCGCTTATGTCAAGATATCTCGATTTATTTACGAAGTTGGGTTTATGAGGTATTTTGGTCATGGATGAAAAGGCTATTATTAATCTAATAATAAAAAAGGTCGGCCATCCTGCCTTTCCAATTTCAAAAATTGGTGATGATGTAGCAGTAATACCATTTGAAAAGCAATCGCTGGTTATCTCATCAGATATGCTAGTCTATAGCACCGATGTACCACCTGGTATGAATTATTCTCAGATTGCAAGAAAGAGTATTGTTATGAGTGTGAGCGATCTATCTTCAAAGGGCGTGATCCCATATGGGGTACTAGTCTCACTAGGAATAACGCGAAGTATGAAACGTTCTGATATTGAGAGCTTGATAGATGGTTTTAGCTCCGCATCTAATGATTTTGGTGTAAGAATTGTGGGAGGGGATGTAAATGAGACGTCTGAGTTAATCATTACATGTTCAATGTTTGGATTTTCTGATAGTATTGTAAAAAGGGGAGGTGCACATCCAAATGAATCAGTTGTTGTCTCAGGTCCATTCGGATTACCTGCTTCGGGACTCAAGATACTTTTGGAGAGTGCGAAGGCTGATAAACGGTTTAAGATTAATGCTTTAAACTCTCTTTATGTGCCTACTCCTCCATTCAAACTCGGGGTAGAGCTTCATAAGAGTGGTATTCCAACGTCAAGTATCGACTCAAGTGATGGGCTTGCGGTCTCATTATACGAGATTTCAGAACAGAGTGGTGTTTGTATTAGAATAGACAATATTCCAGTTCCAGATGGTTTGGTACAGTTTGCCAAAACGAATAATCTCGTTGCTGATGAACTTGTATTATATGGTGGTGAAGAATATGAAATTGTGTGGACTATACCTGATGAAAAATTCGGGTTAGCTAATCGAATAGCAAAACGGATGGGGAGACGGTTAATGCCAATTGGGCGTACATTATCAAAACCGACGGGTTCTGTATATCTTACGGATGGAGGAAAAAATAAGAGGGTAGAAAGAAGAGGTTGGATGCATCTTAACTAATTGTATGAATTATTAATTAATATTAGGAAAGAATAGAGAGGCTGAGTTATTGTAAAGTGGGTCGTAAAATATTCAATTTAGAAGTAGTCACTTGTTTTAGAAGCATGAAAGGTGGGGGTAATTTATCAATAGATCTATCAATAGGTAATCCAATGACTAATCCGCCAAAAAATACGAAACTTAAATCAGATATTTTTGACGTAGAATTTAGAAACTTAGCTAATGGAAATCTGTATAGTTGTGAAGTTAAAAAACACTATAAGATCGGAGATCTTCAGAAGGTAATGCTGGCATCGTTTCTTGAAAGATTGTCTTCATCAATATCTCTTGTTGAAAAAATATCAAGGAAGAAACTCCACGTGGTATTTCTCTAGAAGATAGTATTAGGTACGATGCCTAATATATTGCTGTAGATGATTTATGTCTCTTTTTTTCACAGAAAAAAATTAATGCTGTTGCATTCCTTCTCCAACATAAACTACCTGCTGAACTTTCATACCTATGTGTAGTGGACTTGAAGTAAGTTCTTCATTATCTATTATGTCAACACTTTGTGTACCAGATGAAGGAATGAAAAGTTCCTTTGAACTCATAGAACCAGATCTATGAATATGCTGTTGTCCTTCAGGTATTATTATGTTCCCAATTGGGATAGTCTTTATTTCCTTCATTTCGTCTAAATCTAGAACCGAGATATTAGAACTCTTGACGTTAACCACATATACAATTCTTTTATTGTTTCTATAATTGAAAAATATATGATCGGGATCTCCTGAACATTGAATCTTACCTATAACTTCGTCAGAAAGTGCGTCAATAACAACCACCCTCTCATCCTCTCTTTGTGGGGAGATTAGCGTCTTTCCATCGTCTGAAATAAAGAGGTCATTACTTCCTTCGAGTTCCTTTATCACTGTATCAGTTTTAGGATCTATAACTGCTACGTTGCCTAAGCCTGAAGTAATGTATGCATGTTTACTAGCAGTTGAGTAAGCTTTAGCATGAGAATGTCCAGAGGTTTTGATTGACCCTATTGATTTTTTGTTTATAATATCGATTATATGCACGGCTGAATCAATAGCATTGGTTGCGTATGCTTTTGAACCCATTTCAGGATGAACAAGGAGTTTACCATGTCCTTTTCCTGTAAAGGATGCGGTAACTTTCCCCGTTACGGATAAGTTAGCTATGTCAATAACGTAAAATGTTCCTTCGACATCGGAATGTGTCCAAACTTCATTCCCGTTTGGTGTAAGATACATATGAACGGGGGCCTTCCCAACGGGTAATTTTGAAATTACCTCATTTTTCTCTAAATCAAGAACTACAACCTGACTACCACGTGGATCGTTTATGAAGATTTTTTTGTGATCTGGTGATACTATCCCATCCAAGTAAGCATGACCAGGCTCATCTATAGTTCTAATCACTTTCCGTTCGTTTACATCCACAACAGCTATGCCTTCTGGTGCAAAACAGTATAGAGAATTCATAAGTAAGTTTGGTTCCGGAGTGGCTATATTAAATATTGTTCCCCTTTAAGCAACTGCTTAATAGATTGGTTTGACTATATCGAACGTGGTAATTCTTGAAAGTTAAATGTCCCAAGTGCTCATCTACTGATGCTGAGTTAGAAGAATATTATGGAGTAGTAGAGTGTAAGAATTGTGGGATGAAGGTAAGTTATTCTGAATATCTGGATAAAAGATCTCTTAATGATATTGTGGGTAATCGTTAGAAACTAATAGCTATTTGGCATTAGATTATTGGATATATGTTCACCGTTAGAATTTGATTATTTTCATCGAGTTTTTATTCGGCTAGATTTACAATGTAGTAAGGGGAGACGTGGTAAATATTATATGGTGTCATGAATGATGGTTTTAAAAATAAATGCTATTTTATTGTTTTTTAGATAGATTTTCATAGGTAATATCAATGCTTATATATATGCTAAGTCGATCAAGAGATCGACAACATGTCAACAGCTTACTGCGTAAAGTGTAAAGCCAAGAGGGACATTCAGAATCCTAAGAATGTTACTCTCAAGAACGGGAGGCCAGCCGTT
>JAPUIC010000129.1 GCA_027297425.1 Nitrososphaerota archaeon
GCGATGGCAATTTTTGCGGCAAGGGAGCGAGCTACTTTTCCACGCTGCCACTTGGGTGCGCCATGGATAGCTTGATGCTGGAACAAAAGTCCATGCTTCGGTGGCCTCGATCCGGTCCGAAGTGACCTAAAGAGGGCCTTCTCTGCGCCTAAAACCTGTATGGTACTTGAGGGCATTCTCGAAAGTCTCTCCAGCCCTCCAGCTCGAGCCAGTAGACGAGCACCAACCATTGGACCAGCTAAGTGAGACACGTTGGTAGCTATTTCATCCATAGTTTTCTCCACGTAAGAGTTGAGGGTATCTCTAGCGCTTGAAAGCGATTCTATTTCCTGAGCAAGAATTTTGACTTTCTCCAGGTCTTGAGGTCTAATTGTTCCACCTTTACTTCGCCCGGCCATTGAAAGTACAGCATTAGTCTTCTTCTCACCAAGCCCAATCGTATCCAGCATATCCCGCTCTAAATCCTCCCGAGTCCCTACCGCAATGATATACCTACAATATGCCTTTAGATCCTGTACGAGGTCAAACAGTTCTGGGAAGTGAAGTCCATACCATTCCCTAAGGCGCTCCGCGAGTAGATTGATCATTCGATCGATATCATCGAGTGATAGTATTCCATTAATCAGGTGGAGATCTAAGCGTTCAGAGCCTTGCTTGATTTTTCGATCGGAATAGATTACGGCCATCTTTCGTATTTCTTGGATGGCTTCGCTCTCTGAGCTAAAGATTTTTGCCTCGATTATCAGTCGCATTTTGTTTTCGTTGAGAAGTGCCTTTTGCGTATCGTCAGCGACCGTTATGTCGAGTCCTTCCTTCCTAATTGAATCAACTAGAGCCTCTTCATTGATAATGAATTTAGTATTCCCTTTTTCTTTACATTCATTGATAATACTCCTGAGCTTCGGCGTGAGAGCCCCCGTTGTGAGTTGAAGGAATTCATCGGTATCGGCGTCTGTAAAGCTAGTACTCGTTACAGGGCGGAATTCTTCATCAACTAGTATTATTCCAACTTCACAGACAAAGATGGTTAGAGTCATTTATCGAAATCCTCTATATTCTACCATAATCTACTGACCTCGATTAATTCGGTTGTCAGTTCCCGGAGCAACCAGAAGTAGAGACTTTTCGGATTTGAAGTGTTTCGAGAAGTCACTCATCATTTTTTCACATTGGACTAGTTTTAAACGAAGATTTTTCTTGCCTTTCGGAGGATAGGGATCATTTATCCAGCCAACATTATCATCCATTCCAGTAACGATCACCCAATGAGGGATTTTCATTTTATGGACAACTGTCATATCCACTAACGCAATCGGCAATTTGTTCTCTGAGAGAGCATCCCCTATATCATTAAGGTTCGGATCCCTTTTGATTAGCTCGAGTCCGAGGGAGAGGGCCTTCTCCTTCTGGTCCTTCATCGCAAAGAGAGTCAATTCCTTCTCCTCTTTACTTAACCATTTCATCGTCTTTAACTGCGATCTATTCATCATGGAGGGAGCTTTCGAAATAATTGTGACGTTATATCCCCTCTTCAATAGTGGAACACTAAGGCCGAAAGGGTCTGCGCCCCTTATGCCGATCATATTACATTCACGCCATAGATCGTATTCAAGACTCTTGCCCATCCGAGTGCTCGGATTAAAGTACTTGAGAGCCATTGTTAGGCATGCCGGACCGCAAGAGAACTCGGCAGACTGTGCATAATACGGCACTCGCAACCTCATGACAATCGCTCAACAATTGAGAAGTTAAGGTTTTTTCTAACATAGGAATTTCTATATTAGGCGGGTCCGATCCGTAAGCTTATGATAAAGCAGTACAGATACTGTGAGACCTGTATGATAAGAACGGATCATGAGATCCTCGAAATCCCCGACGAAACAACTCGACGAGGAAGTAATAGATACAAATGTCTTAAGTGCGATTCCGAAAGTTGGAAGAAAAAATATCGGCCAAGTTCGGAAATTAGTTACTAGAACCCTAGAGAACCCCTAAGAAGGCTATAAATCGTTGGAAGTACTCCCTCGAAAGTTGCTGATCCTAGTTGTAGCAATAATCACCCTCTTAATGGGAGCAACTTTCGCTTCGTTAGAGATTCATGAGGAGCCAGTAGAGGTTAACGAGGTTAGGACTATTATCATCAGAGTTAGCGACAAGCCTCTAGTTAAAGAGGCAGTAAAATTCTACTCGGAGTCACTCAGAGACGAGAAGATATCCGAAGTTACATCCTACCTTGAAACGCTAAGGAAGAATGGTATTGATTTTGAGGTAAAAGAAATTCTAGTATACTCATTTCATGGAGTAGTTTTAGATATTCGGGAAGATAGTTTTGAGGATATAGTAGATATTAGCAAAAATATGTATCTAGAGTACGATTCATTTGCCCATCTAAACCTAGCAAAGGCGTCCAGATGGATTGGGTATGACGACGTAATAAAATTCAGTGACATGTACGAAGGTGACCTCAACGGTGAGGGAGTCGTAGTAGCATTGATTGACACTGGTATAGACTATACCAACCCCAGCCTAGGAGGCGGCTTTGGACCAACCTTCAAGGTCATCGGAGGCGAGGATTTGTTAACAGGTTCTGGGGACCCGATAGATTCTGATGGACATGGAACCCATATTGCTGGAATAATCGCGGGTGATGGTCTAGTCAATGGTATTGCTCCAGGGGCCAAATTGCTGGCCTATAGGATCGTTTCAACGGGGAATACGGTTCCTACCTCCTTTATCTTACGGGCGATAGATAGTGCGGTAGGAGAAGGAGCAGATGTAATCAATCTTAGTCTTGGAGGTCTGGTCGGTGGTCGTCTTATCAGGGAAGCTATCTCAAATGCTTTGGAGGCTGGCGTTGTAGTAGTAGCTGCCGCAGGTAATTCAGGACCAGGGCTATCTACAATCAGTTATCCAGCAGCGGCTAAGGACGCAATAGCTGTAGGAGCTACAAGAAATAACGTGTCTCAGAGTCTAGCTGTTGATCTGCAATTAGAACCTAAAGTGGTCAATCTAGAGGTCATACCTATGAGGCGAACGCATGTTCTCGACGAAGTCTCGGGCCCGTTAGTCTTTGTAAATTTCGCACGACCACAAGATGTGGAGGGATTAGATCTTAATGGAGCGATTGCAATCGCAATTCGCGGAGGAGAGCGTGAAGAACTGGTTTATTTTGCAGATAAGGAGCTTGTAGTAGCAAAGATGGGGGCAAGTGCCTTGATTGTGTATAACAATCTTCCTGGGCCATTCATCGGCACGCTAGTTCACCCTACCCGACCAGAATATTCCCCTACGCTGCCTGTAGTATCCATGCCTCGCGATCAAGGAGATGCTATTACAGCTGCGCTTTCTAGAGCAGATATCAATGCGACATTGAAGTTTATCTTAAATCCAGATTCGGTAGATGCTTACAGTTCTAGAGGGCCTAGTTCGCCTTTCTTCATCAAACCGGACATCGTTGCACCAGGTTCTTTCATCAACTCTACATGGGTAGAAGGGAATACGCGGGTGCTCAGCGGGACTAGTTTTGCTGCCCCCTTTGTAGCAGGGACAGCAGCGCTACTGAAGCAGTTGTACCCGGATTTAGA
>JAPUIC010000013.1 GCA_027297425.1 Nitrososphaerota archaeon
AATCTCGATCCTGCTTGATTGGACTGACTGACTGCACGAAACGATGAACCTTACATGTTAAACAAATAGTCTATCTTAAATGGTTAAGGAGTGGTTTTATCCGAAAAGTTAACCCGAAACAGATGTTTAAGCGATCAATACATCCATACTGGCTGAGCCTGAACAATTCATATATCTGGTGACCTCATCAAAACATAGTGTTGACGGGACAGAGGTTTGGGATACATCTACCTACTATTGCATCCTCTAGGTTCGAGAGAACTAAAGATCTGGCTGTATTAGCAGAGAAACTTGGTTATGACTCTATTTGGGTGGCAGATCACCTGTTGGGTGACGCGAAACGGACCGGTGGTCCTCGAGGATCGGGGATCTATGAGCCTCTAATTACCTTAGGTGCTCTTACATCGGTTACTTCGAAGGTAAAGCTCGGCACTGCAGTGCTACTGCCATTAAGGCACCCCGTGGTAACGGCAAGCATGGTATCGACTTTAGATCACGCTTCCGGGGGGCGAATTATCCTAGGACTTGGGGTTGGATGGAATAAGTTAGAGTTCAACGCCATGAATGTTCCGTTCGAGTCGCGAGGAAAATTGGTAGACGAATCGATTGCTACTCTGATCGATCTGTGGACCAAACCGAACGTTCGTTTAAACGGCGAATATTTCAAAATGGATGGTGTAGTCATGAATCCAAAACCAGTTCAACAACCTCACCCAGGGATCTGGGTTGGAGGAAATGGTACGGCTGCTATTCGGAGAGCCCTTCATAACGGGGCTGCTTGGATCCCAACTGATTATACAACCCAAGAGTACAAGGATGGGTTAAAGACGTTAAGCCACGAGCGAAATGCCATCGGAAAGCTTCAGAAAAATATAATCATTGCATCTCATCTCTTTATGTGTATAGATACTGACCCAAGAAAGGCGCGGCGGAAGGCCGAATTTCTTAAAGCCATGACTGGCGAGACTATTCGTTCGATAGAAAAGTGGGCGATAATAGGGACTCCTGCGGAAGTACTGGATCGGATTACCGAATATTCTAAGGTTGGCGTATCTTACCATGTATTTTCCTTCCCAGCGGGAACTGAAGAAGATGACTATGCTCTTCTTATGGGTGAAGTCATCTCCCAGATTAGATGAGGGATGTCAATCCTTCAGGTCACCTTTCAAAAGCCTTCGATTGAGTTTGACGGAATAAAGCACTGAGATAAAGGCAAGTCCAAGCAGTATGTAAGCTTGAGCGGCTAGTCCTGTCGAGAATAAAGAATCTGTAAGGAATAATATTACGGACGCAGCAAATACTATCCAACTGAGATACCTTGCTCTCTTTGCCTTTTTCTTTAAGTCCTGAAAAATCTCTCCTTTTTTCTTCAATGTTATCCGGTAGTAGCTTCCACTCTTAAACTTGTCTTGGAGGAGTTGGCCTAGTAAGATACTTCAATATTGGAGGAACCACGAGCGTAGATATTATGCTCACCATAACGGCTACTCCAAAAAGGTCTTCTGAGACTGCTCCTGCAGCTAGACCCGCACCAGCTATGATTAGACCAACTTCTCCTCTAGGGATCATTCCTACTCCAACGATCAATGAGCTCTTGTGAGACAACTTACTGACATATCTAGCTGGTATGTAACAACCGACTACCTTCGAAACTAATGCGACAATTGCAATGACTGCAACGAGACCTAGGACTGGTACAAGGATCGTTAAGTTTACTTGCATACCAAGGAAGACAAAAAATAACGGAGCGAGAAAGGCAACTATCGGTTTGAGGGACTTTGCAATCTCTTCGCCGTCTCCCGTTGCAGCAAACATCAATCCAGCGGCATATGCGCCAATAACTGGATGGAGACCTGCCAATGTTAACATATACGAAATTAACAGACCGACTATTAGCGCCATGATGGCGGACGTTTGAGTCGACTTGAATGGGGTGAGGAAGACGCGTTTTATTTGTCGACTAAATTTCAATCCTATCATCAGAATTAAGAACCATGAGATGAAAGCAACTGCTCCAATAGAAACGAGATTTGTTAGACTAGGCGTTCCGCTAGCTACCCCAACTACAAGGGCCAATACGATAAGACTGATTATGTCGTCGATTACAGCTGCTACCAATATGGTTGTCCCCTCTTTGTCCCTCAATTTGCCGAGATCCTGGAGGACTCTCACAGTTATCCCGATACTGGTAGCGGTAAGAACTGCTCCCATGAAAAGTGCCGCTATAAACGTGAAACCAAAAGCAATCATAACAATGTAACCTAAGATGAACGGAACCAGTACTCCTCCTAACGCAACTGAAGCGCCCCCGAAGCCAACCCTCACAAACTCTCTAACGTCAGTTTCCGTACCTGCATGGAATAGCAGTATCACTACCGCCAGCGTTGCTAGGAGCTCCATAACCCTGAACTCTCCTAGTCCGAAGGCCTCGTCTATCGTTCCGAAGTTCAATAATATCGGATTGTTGGGAAAGAGTAACCCTCCGAGTGCGAAGGGGGAGATCACGATGCCAGCAATGAGTTCACCTAATACGGCTGATTGCTTCAGATACCGGTCAAAGATCTCTCCACCGATTCGGGCAGCCAACAGAATTAAGGCGATCGAAAGGAGGAAGCTATAGTACACTTCTGCCATTTACAAAATCAATCCTTCTGCTACTCTCCCTCTAGTAATCCCCATCCTTCGTCGATGTAGAACCGAGTTGATGTGCTTCGTTCGTGACAATTTCAATCATCTTGGGCGATGAGCATCAAGGTAATGGTCGATGAGGTCGGTATATAATCCAAATGCCAGTTCCTCACATTCAGGATACACGCACTCCCAATAGCCAGTAACGAGATTTAAAGGCAAAGCTGACATTCGAGATAACGCGGTAACTAGCCATCCCTTAACCGTGCTGCTGTAGTATCCATCTCACCTGCAAATAACTTGCGTTGAAGATCAAGTTCAAATTCTTCGATGTCGATCTGAAGATCCTTGAGTTTCTTCTTTGCTGACCTCCCCAGGATGGGGCTAATATTCTGACCGCCGACCCTTCCATAAGCGATGGCAGTAAAGTGGATCTTTACTTTTCTAATAACTACAGAACCCTTGATAAAATTCGTGATCTCTCCCTCGCTAACACTCCTAATTTTGACAGTATATGGATCCTCGATCATTACTAGTTCACCCGAACAGGGGAAGGT
>JAPUIC010000130.1 GCA_027297425.1 Nitrososphaerota archaeon
ATTGTTTAGGATATGCTCCAGTTCTGAGGTACCAAATAGGGTATTAGTAGGACAAGGGATAGCGCCTATCTTTAGAGAGCCAAGGATCATGCTGAAGTATTCGGCGGAATTAGGAAGTCTGAAGAGAATCTTATCACCCCTATTAATTCCGAGTGACTTTAACGCATTCCCAAACCTGTTTTGCATTTCTTGAAGCATCGCGAAAGTTATCTTTCTATCATCTTGGTAGATAGCGATGTCATCTGATCTTCCCTCCTCGACCCACCTGTCACAGACCCACCAAGACATGTTAGTTCGTTCGGGGATCTTGTATACTCCCTGGTTCGACATGCCGATAGGTAACGATCTAAGACTAATAAGTTCAATGTCGCGGAGGATACTAATGGAAAAGTAGATTCTTCGTTAGGTCTTCTTCATAAGGTAAGCATCCATGAAATATCGGTCATCCTCATCCAGTTCACCGTCGCCCTCAGTTCCGAGGAGTTTGTTATAATCCCTGATCGATGCTTTGTTGCCAGTTAGGCTAAGTACGAGAAGCGTATTATTGTAGCTCTCCTCCTCGTATACCTTATGGAGGCCGCCATTAGTTCCGCTGAGCTGATTTTCTTGATGGGTCAAAATCGCGTATTTCTTTCTTAAATCGTCCTGTTTCTCCGAAGTTAATTTATCTGATGAAACACCTAATGGAGTATCAGCACGCATACCAGCCTTCGGTACTTGCAGACCTGACATCAGACACTGTTTCAGCGACTCGCTTACAGTCCAGCCCTTTCTTTTAGCTATCTGCTCTAATCTAGAGAAATCAGATATAGAGATGTCAAGTGAGAATGAACCCTGTTTACCTATGCCAAAGGGAAATCGCAGTGTTCCTACCGCCCCCTCAGCGTCCAACGAGCTTTGGAACTCTTTTTAGAGTTCCAGGCCACTTCCAATTTTGAACGTGTATTCTCTAAGGCCTCTACTTTAGAGAGAAGTCTTGATCCATCCGATCTAGCGATCTTAAGCTTTGTCTCCATCTCCGCGTTCTCTTTAGTTAAAGTCTTAATTTGCTGTTTAAGACGGGTAACGCCTGATCTTAACCCGCTGATTTCGTCTGATAGCATCTTTTCTTCAAACCATGAAATTTTCGGATGAATAGAGGCAGCCAGTAGCTTAGGATCTAGGGATGGTGTCCCAAGAAATTTCTTTAAGTTAGAAAGCTCAGAATCATTCAAGCTTACCTTAACAGATATCCTTTTTTGTTCATCAGAGCTACCCAAGACGGATCAACCTAGTTATTTCTCGTATAGACTAACTTCGATGCTTTATTTAACTATCCGCCAAAATTAAATAAATCCCGATAAAGTGTAGGCACTCCGGGAACATGCTCAAAGTTACATGGAATTAGAAAAAGAATCAGTGTGAGTTAGATCAGTTGAATTGGAATAGTCTATATCATAATGGGATCGCATTCCCGATCCCTTACAAGCCAATCGGCATGACGATAAAGATTCGCTCGGAGAAGGTGAGGTTAAATCCCAGTTCGGAAGAGATGGTCTATGCTTGGGCTAAGAAGAAGGATACAGCTTATGTCCAAGATGCCGTCTTTGTAGAGAATTTTCTCACTGATCTCCGCGAACACCTGCCGCAAAAATATCAAAGTTCTTCAATCGATGACTTCGATTTTAGTGATGTTTACAGGTCTGTGGACGAGGAGAAGGCAATGAGATCACAGCCGGATATCAAGAAGAATCTCGCCCAAGATAGAAAGAGAGCAAGAGAAGAATTAAGGTCACGCTTTGGACTTGCGGAAATGGATGGAAAGCAGGTTGAGGTCGCAAACTGGATGGCTGAGCCACCAGGTTTCTTTTTGGGAAGGGGGGAACATCCTTTCAGAGGGAAGTGGAAGCCCAGGATAGTACCACAAGATATTACCTTGAATTTGAGCAAGGATGCCATCATTCCTGAAGGCCAATGGGGAGGAATTGTACATGATCATAAATCTATGTGGTTGGCTCGATGGATAGACCGGCTAACTAAGAAGGAGAAGTATGTTTGGCTCTCTGACTCTGCCTCGATCAAGCAAGTCCGGGAAAAGAGCAAGTATGACTTGGCTTTGAGGTTAGAGAAACAGATCGGCAAAATCAGGATTAAGATAATGAGGAGTCTCCATAGTAGAGATCCAAAGGCGAAAAAAGTCGCCATGGTATGTTATCTGTTAGATGCCCTCGCTATGAGGGTAGGAGACGAAAAAGATGAAGATGAAGCCGATACAGTGGGGGCTTCGACGCTCAGGTTCGAACATATCAAGTTGACCCCTAATCGAATAGAGTTTGACTTTCTGGGTAAGGACAGCGTTAGATGGCAAAAGTCTTTAGAACTCAAGGTGATTGACCCTGAAGTCCCCCGATATTTATCGAAACTACTATCTGGAAAGAAGGAAGGCGATGCAGTTTTTGATGGCATCGATTCAAGACATGTCAACCGTCTGCTTGGAAGAGCGATGAAGGGATTAACTGCTAAAGTCTTTAGAACTTACGTTGCGACAAACATCGTGAGGAATTATCTTCATATGAACGAGTTAGAGAAAGAGGGCGTATCAGATAGCCTGAAACTCTATCATGCTAAAATCGCTAACCTCCAAGCTGCAGTTATTTGTAACCACAAACGGTCGCCTCCTAAGAATTGGGAAAATACAATAATTAAGAAGGAAGAGACGCTGGCTCGGCTGGAGAATAGCAAACCCAAGACCGATAAACAAGCGATAAAGTTGGAAGAGAGAAGGGAGAAAGCCAAGCTCGCCTTGGATTTGGCTCGGCGGACTAAGGACTACAATCTCAGTACGTCGTTAAGAAATTACATAGATCCGAGATTATTCAAATCATGGTCTGAAGAGAATACTATGGACTGGTCAAAAATCTACACGGCCGCCCTCCAGAAGAAATTTCGATGGGTCAACAGATCTAGAGCGGATTGGTCCTAGAGTTTTCTTACGATCGGTTACTCTCTAGCAATTCTATTATTTAGCAGGTCCCTGTATTCTTTCGTTTTATTCCGGATACCCTCAGAGAACGAGACTTTATTGTCGTCAAGGTAGGAATAGAGAACGCTTCTACCGATAAAAGCAAGGAAGTTGAGTTGAAGTGCACTTGAAGGGATCTCATTAAAGTCGCCACCTTGTTTACCGTAGCCAACGGTCAAGATTATGGGTCTAGACTTGGTTTGTAAAATTTTTCGAGAGATCTCGTCCAACTTCTCTGATCGGGTAGCTCCGATTACAATCCCAGATAGATTTCGCTCAAGAGCCTGATCAAGAAAAAGATCATAGAGTGGTTTGCCATGAATTTCTTGGTCGTAGAAATCTCTGGCACCAGGATGCGACATATAGATGACTGAAAATAAACCGGCCTTCGACCTTTTTGCCTGTTCAGATATTACATCAATTCCACCTTCCCACCCGATTATAGGGTGTATGGTTATCCCATCAAATCCCATTCTTTCAATTATTCTATAAATAGCAACAGAATTTGAACTCCCGATATCCGCAAGCTTGTGATCCGCAATTACAGGGACACCGTGACTATGGATCTTCGTTACTAATTCCTCTATCTTCTGAGCTGGGAAGCGATAGATGAAATGTTGAGTATTCAATTTGAAAGCGGTAACAAAGGGTGCTGCACTATCGATGGCTTGATCCAAAAAGCTGTTTATGTCCATACCCTTGGGGAGTTCAACCTCAGATTCTGGTAATGGATCGAGATTTATCCCGAGTCTAGATCCCTTTCGCTTTATCGCGTCATCTAGTCTATCTTTAAACTCGGCTGTTACGATCTTTTCACCGTTCTGCGTTCTCTAAAGTGCCCCTAATTAAAAAACACTAATTTCGGGCCTGGTAAATATTCCTGAAAATGATTACTGTTTCTCAGAAGTGATGAGACTGAACTAAAACCTTGACTGTATTAATGAGTCAGCTATGCTTCTCAAAGTGTATAGACGTTAACTCGAAATTTAAGATTAAAACTTATAAAAGGTGTCAGAAGGCTGTCGATACTTCATGGGAAGGATCCACGACGCTTCGCTAGCATCATCCGGCGAGAAGTCATATCAGTGGGCGGCAGCTCACATGCCTACTCTAAAACGAACACTCGACAGATTTGGAGAAGATAAGCCTCTCAGCGGACACAAGCTGGTAGTTTGCCTTCACATAACAAAAGAGACCTCTGTGTTGATACGTGGATTTCAGCATCTAGGTGCCGAAGTATATCTAAGCGGTGCCAACCCGCTATCTACTCAGGATGATATAGCTGCGTATTTGGCGGCTAATGGAGTAGAAGTTTGGGCATGGCGGGGCCAGAACGCCCAGGAGTATACGGAGTGCATAAAGAGTACACTAACCAGCGAACCAGATATAGTGGTCGACGATGGTGCTGATCTTCATGCTATGATTCATGACGGGGAGAATTATTCTAATCTAAAAATCATTGGTGGGAATGAGGAGACCACTACGGGAGTAGTCCGATTGATGGCAATGGAAAAGTCAGGGGTTCTGCGTTATCCGGTCTTAGCTATAAACAACGCACAGACTAAGTTCCTCTTCGACAATAGATATGGAACTGGGCAAAGTGTCTTCGATGGGATACTTCGGTCGACAAGTTTGCTGATTGCTGGGAAGACAGTTGTGGTATCGGGTTACGGTTGGGTCGGCAAGGGAATAGCTAAGAGAGCTAGAGGACTGGATGCACACCTCGTTGTAACTGAAGTGGACCCATTCAAGGCAATCGAAGCGCATATGGATGGTTTCGAAGTACTCCCGATGGCAGATGCCGCAAAGAAGGGAGACATATTCATTACAGCCACCGGCCAAACTAGCGTGATATCAGGCAAGGATCTAGAACAGATGAAGGATGGTGCTATTATTGCGAATGCGGGTCATTTCGACCTAGAAACTGACGTCAAATATCTCAACAATGTTAGTGTTCTCAAAGAAGGTGTAAGGCCTCATGTAGATGAACATCAGATGCAGAATGGTAGAAAGATATACCTGATAGGCAAGGGTAGAATTGCAAACCTAGTAGCTGCAGAAGGTCATCCACCAGAGGTTATGGCCTTATCATTTTCTAACCAACTCCTCGGTGCGGTGCATATAGCACAAAACCACCAAACACTTGAGAGGAAGGTTTACGATGTGCCTGAGGCGATAGACAGGCAAGTGGCCGAGAACGCTCTCGAAGCCATGAATATCCGGATAGATAGTCCGACGGATGAACAGATAAAATACGCAGATTCCTGGACTTTATAGTAAATTCCTTTAATTCATAGCTTGCATTGACCATCCTAGGGAGAGGGAGGTAGATAATATGAAGAGCGAACGGATTATTATCACTAGCGCGCTCCCGTATGCTAATGGTGAGATTCATCTTGGCCATGCTGCTTCGACCTACTTACCTGCAGACATATTCTCGAGATTCTGTAGGTTAATTGGGCATAAGATCTATTACATCTGTGCGACTGACGACTACGGAACGCCGATCCTGATCAGAGCTGAGCAGGAAAATAAGACACCTCAAGAATACGTTGCTCACTGGAATGAGAAACATAAGACCGATTTTAGAGACCTTGGGATATCCTTTGACTTCTTCTACAAGACCAGCTCTCGAGAAAACTTAGAGCTCACTCAAGGCTTCTTTAGAACTCTATCGTCAAAAAATTTCATCTATCTAAAGAAAGTATCCCAGTTATACTGCGACAACGATGCTAAGTTTCTCCCAGATCGTTACGTGAGGGGGATCTGCGTTCATTGTCACGCACAAGATCAATATTCAGATGGCTGTGAGAAGTGCGGAAGAACTATGGAGCCTGGAGAGCTAATCGAACCCAAATGCGCGCTCTGTGGTAGGGAACCTGTTGTTAAGCAAAGTGACCACTACTTCTTCTCTCTTTCAAAACTATCTAAGGAAATAGATGACTGGTTAAATCGAAATGAGAACCTTCAGACTGAAGTCAAGAATTATGTTTTGAATTGGATCAAGAGCGGTTTGAGGGATTGGGACATAACTAGAGATATTTCATGGGGAGTCCCCATCCCAACTGAGGAAGGACAGGGTAAATCACTGTACGGTTGGTTCGATAACCACCTTTGTTATATCTCAAGTGCATTACTCCACCTCGACCAGGTATTAGAAGGAGAGAAAGGCAAAGACTTCTGGAATTCCGCTCAGATCTACCACTTCATCGGGAAGGACATCGTCTATCATCATTACCTGTTCTTACCTGCGATGAGAATCGCAGAAGGTAGTTTCAAGCTTCCTGATTTCATGCCCACAAGAGGTCATCTTATGTTGCACTCCCGAAAATTTTCCAAAAGTAGAGGGTGGTATGTAGGTCTACGGGAGTTCCTGGATGCTTTCCCTCCAGATTATCTCAGATATTATCTTGCATCAATTACCCCGTATGATCAGACCGATGTTAATTTCGATTGGGATGACCTCATGGCGCGGATCAATAACGAGCTGGTGGCTAATCTTGGTAACTATATTCATCGAACGCTTACTTTTGTTTCGAGTAGGTATGATAAGGTCGTTCCTCAACCTCAGACTCCGGATGCCATAGATACAGCGTTCGAAAAAAAAATACATGATATTGCTGGCGCTTCTCAAGATTTGCTACAAAAGAATCAGTTAGATAGAGCACTAAGATGTATCTTCGAATTTTCTACTCTATGTAATCGATATTTCCAGAAAAAAGAACCATGGGCCAATCCAGAAAGTGCAAAGACTTGTTTGTATTTGGCGGTAAACGCAGTTAGATCACTCGCAATATTGCTATCTCCCTATCTACCTTTTTCGATGCAAGAAGTATGGGAACAGATGAACCTAGAAGGCTCGGT